>NZ_JBSXNX010000027.1:0-231167 GCF_056857855.1 Maricaulis sp. B-26 | reverse complement strand
ACAGACAGTCAGCGCTTTTGCTGCCTCTCCGAACCGATGGCCACCACCGGGCCCTGCTTTGGTCAGTCAGCAGAGACGGGCAGGCTCCGTACTCCCCGCACCCCCGGCGAACCAGGCCGGGCCTCGAGCGGTGCGAGAACGGGGGTGATTATGCGGGAGATTTCGAGGGTGGGGATAAGGTGCAGATCATTTTCGCCGCCCGACGGCTCAGCTGGCGGTTTCCAGTTGGGCCTGGAGCTGCGCGATCGCTGCCGACAGATTGCGGTAGCCGATGGCGATACGGCCGATGACGAAGACCATGGTGGTGAAGACGAGGCCGCATATCAGTCGGTAGCCCAGCGTCAGGCTGGAAAAGAGAATATTCGACGGATTGTTCTCGAAAGCGGAGAGCCGCAATCCGAACACCTCGAAGACATCGCTCAGCCCGCCGCGCAGGGCCTGGTCGAGGACGAAAACGCTCAATTGATAGACCGATTGCGTATCGGCCCGGGCCGGTTCCCCGTCGAGCAGAAGAACCGCTTCATCGGGGATAAACCAGGGTTGGAAGAAGGCGATCACACCCAGAAGAAGGCCTGGCAAGCCAATGCCGATAACCATCAGTCCGGCCGAGCGCATGGCGATCGTCTGCACGACCGAGTTCGCATATTGCTGGAATTTCGTGATGTTGCGTCGGATGGTCCTGGCCCGTCTCGCCCGGGGGCCGCGTTGCTGCTTCAGGAGATGGGCTTCGTCGAAATCGCGCACAATGCCGAGAACGGCCCAGATCAGGGCCAGAATTCCGACCAGCGCCAGACCGATCCCGGCCCAGCTCAGCCAGTAAAGTGTCGTATGCGAGGTTGCCCACGCCGCCACGCTGTCGATGACCGATGCGATCACAAGGCCCTCCCCCGGAGCTTGCAGTCCGTCCCTGCGACCATTTTAGCGCGGCCTGCGAAAAAGTTAACAGGCGGAGCGGATGTCGCGAATACGGTATTAGGCCGGAAGCATGGACTTCGCGCGCGCATAGCCCCACATAAGCCCCGACCCCGCGCAGCCACTGCCTCGACGATTGCCCTTGCGGCACTTGTCGGTTAAGTGCTGCGCCCCTGAGTTTCCCTCGCGACGAAGAGAAAAATCGCCCCATGGCCGCTTATCAATACGTCTACCATATGGACAAGCTGTCCAAGACCTATCCGGGTGCCAACAAGCCGGTCTTCCAGGACATTTCCCTGCACTTCCTGCCCGACGCGAAGATCGGCGTCGTCGGTGTGAACGGCGCGGGCAAGTCGACCCTGCTGAAGATCATGGCCGGCATGGATAAAGACTTCACCGGCGAGGCCTGGGCCGAAAAAGGCGTGAAGGTCGGCTATCTGCCGCAGGAGCCGCAGCTCGACGAGAGCAAGACGGTCTGGGAGAACGTCATTGAAGGCTCCGAGCTGAAGACGCTTGTCGACGAATTCAATGCCGTCTCCATGAAGCTCGCCGAGGATTATTCCGACGAGCTGATGGCCGAGATGACCGAGCTGCAGGAAAAGATCGATGCAGCCGATGCCTGGGATATCGACTCCAAGATCGAGATGGCGATGACAGCCCTGCGCTGTCCGCCGGCCGACTGGGGCGTAGCCGAGCTGTCGGGCGGCGAGCGCCGCCGCGTGGCCCTGTGCCGCCTGCTGCTGTCCGAGCCGCACATGCTGCTGCTCGACGAACCGACCAACCACCTCGACGCGGAAAGCGTGCAGTGGCTCCAGCATTATCTGGAAGAGTTCAAGGGCGCCGTACTGGTCGTGACCCACGACCGTTACTTCCTCGACTCGATCACGACCTGGACGCTGGAACTCGATCGCGGCCGCGGCGTACCCTATGAGGGCGGCTATTCGGCCTGGCTCGAGCAGAAGGCCAAGCGCATGGCCCAGGAGGAGCGCGAAGCCAGCTCCAAGGACAAGGCGCTCAAGCGCGAGCTGGAATGGATCCGCTCCTCGCCCAAGGCGCGCCAGGCCAAGTCGAAGGCGCGTATCAAGTCCTATGACGAACTGCGCGAGTCCGCCGAAAAGCGGGAAATCAACGTCGCCCAGATCAATATCCCGCCGGGCCCGCGCCTGGGCGGTGTCGTGGTCGAAGCGGAGAACCTGAAGAAGGGCTTCGAGGACAAGCTTCTCATCGACGGTCTCTCCTTCAAGCTGCCGCCGGGCGGCGTGGTCGGCGTGATCGGTCCGAACGGTGCCGGCAAGTCCACCCTGTTCAAGATGATCACCGGCCAGGACACGCCGGATGAGGGCTCGATCCGTCTCGGCGAGACCGTGAAGCTCTCCTATGTCGATCAGTCGCGCGACGCGCTCGATCCGAACAAGACCGTCTGGGAGGAAATTTCCGGCGGAAACGACATGATCAATCTGGGCGGCAAGGAAGTGCCGAGCCGGGCCTATGTCGGCGCCTTCAACTTCAAGGGCGGCAATCAGCAGAAGAAAGTCGGTCTTCTCTCCGGCGGTGAGCGCAATCGCGTCCACCTCGCCAAGACGCTGCAGACCGGCGGCAACCTCCTCCTGCTCGACGAACCGACCAACGATCTGGACGTGGAAACCCTCGCGGCACTGGAACAGGCGCTCGAGAACTATCCCGGCTGTGCCGTGGTGATCTCGCACGACCGTTTCTTCCTCGACCGCCTGGCCACGCACATCCTCGCCTTCGAGGGCGACAGCCATGTCGAATGGTTCGAAGGTAATTTCGAGGACTATATCGAAGACAAGAAGCGCCGCCTCGGCGCCGATGCCGACATGCCCAAGCGCATCAAGTTCCAGAAGTTCGCGCGGTAAGGCGGGCGATCTTCAGCGATCCGATCAAGGCGTCCGGCTCCGGCCGGGCGCCTTTTTCATGCCGTTTGACCGGGCAGCGCCCGCCACGATACATCTTGTAGTGGAATGAGGCGGTCGAGACGGGACGCGATTGATGTGGTTTTTGAAAAAACTCCTGCCCGTGCTTGGTGTCGGCTTTGTCTGCCTGACGGTCATTGCCCATTTGGCGGGGCGTGAAGAAGCATGGGCTGGCTGGGTCGCCATTGCTTGCGTCGCGTTCTATGTGCTTTTCGGCTTTTCGGTGATGCAGCAGCCTTACCGCATGCGCCCAAAGAGGCGGCGCCGGTATTAGATCCGCTTCGCGCTGAACGGCTCGGCGTCGAAGGGCGGAGCGTCGCCGTCCACCAGGTCGGCGAGGAGGGCGCCCGAGCCCATGGCCTGGGTCCAGCCGAGATGGCCGTGGCCGGTATTGAGCCAGAGGCCGGGAATGCGCGTCGCGCCGATGAAGGGGCGGCCGTCCGCGCTCATCGGGCGGAAGCCGGTCCAGGCCTCCTCGCCGCGGGCCAGCAGCTCGTCGGCGATGGCCGGGTAGAGGGCGCGCAAGAGGCGTTTGAGATTGTCGATCCGCTCGGTCCGCAGCGTCCGGTCGAGGCCGGCGAACTCGGCCGTTCCGGCGATGCGCAGGCGCTCGCCCAGCGGCGTGATGATCGCGTGCAGGCTCTCGTCGACGACGGGAAGTCCCGGACGCTGGTCGAGGCCGGACATGTCCAGGGTCAGCGAATAGCCCTTCACGGGGCGGACCGGCAGGTGCAGGCCGAGCGGGGCGAGCAGGCGGCGCGACATATAGCCGGTCGCGAGCACGACCTGGTCGACCTCGATCTCCTCGGATTCAGTGCGCACGCCGGCGATGCGGCCGGCGCGGTCGATCAGGCTGTGGACGTGCGAATTCCATTCGAAATTGACGCCGGCCTCCGCCGCTTTCTCCGCCAGGGCGATGGTGAAGCGGCGGGCATCGCCGGACTCGTCGTCCGGATAGTAGATGGCGCCCGCGAGCTTGTCGGCGATGCCCGCCAGCATGGGTTCCCGCTCAAGGGTGGCGGCGCGGTCGAGCACCTCGAAACGCAGGCCGTGACCGGCCAGCATCTCGCCGGTCGCGGCACGAGTTTCCAGCGCCTCCGCATCGCGGCAGATCTTCAGCGTGCCGTGGCTGAGACTGTCATAGTCGAGACCCAGCGTTTCGCGCGCACCTGCGGTGAGATCGCGGCTGTACCGGGCGAGGTCGAAATTGGCGCGGCAGGCTGCCTCATAGCGGCGGCGCGTGGAGTTGCGCAAAAAACGCAGTCCCCAGAAGGCCAGTCCCGGGAGTGGTGCCAGGCGCAGCTTCATGGCCGAATGCGGGTCGGGCAGGGAGCGCAGCAGCTCCCAGTGCACGCCGGGCGCATTCCAGGGTTCCGGCTCGGACGGGGTCAGCGCGCCGGCATTGGCATAGCTGGTCTCCTCGGCGGGACCGGCATGGGCATCGAGCACGGTGACGCTGTGGCCGCGCTGGTTCAGCGCCCAGGCCGCACAAACGCCGGCCAGCCCGGCTCCGACAATGATGATTTCCTGGTTCGCCACGGCGTACTCCGGGAATCCGATCTACATGCACCGGTTTGAACTTCGCGGGGATGCAGATAAAAGCAAGGGATATTGCACACTTCCCCGGCACGGATTTCATGGAAACTCTCGTCGCACAGCTCAAGGCCCTCGCCGAACCCACGCGCCTGCGCGTGGTGGCGCTGCTGTCGCGGGGTGAGCTGACAGTGTCCGAGCTGGTGCAGATCCTCGGGCAGAGCCAGCCGCGGGTAAGCCGCCACCTCAAACTGCTCACCGATGCAGGACTCGCCGAGCGTCTGCCGGAAGGGGCCTATGTCTTCTACCGTCTGACCGATGCGGGCGGCGGCCGCCGACTGGCGCAGATGGCCAATGATCTCGTGCCCGAGGACGATCCCGTCCTGACGCGCGACATATCCCGCCTCGACGCGATCAAGCAGACGCGCGCAGAGGCCGCCCAGTCCTATTTCGAGAGCGTTGCCGAAGACTGGGACCGAATTCGCAGCCTGCACCTCTCCGACAGCGAGGTGGAAGCCGAGATGCGCCGCATGGCCGGCGAGGGACCCTTCAGGCTGATGATCGATGTCGGCGTCGGTACGGGGCGCGTGCTGGAACTCTTCTCCGATCGCGTCGAGCGCGGTATCGGCGTGGATATCAACCATTCCATGCTCAATGTGGCCCGGCTGAACCTGCAGCGGGCAGGCCTGCGGCACTGTTCCGTTCGGCATGCCGATGTCGGAGCGCTGCCGTTCGAGAATGCGGTCGCCGATCTGGTGACGGTGCACCAGGTTCTCCACTATCTCGAGGACCCGGCCCTGGCCGTCGACGAATGCGCCCGCGTGCTGCGTCCCGGCGGCAACCTCCTGATCGTCGATTTCGCGCCGCACCAGCTGGAGACGCTGCGCGAGGATCATTATCACCGCCGCCTCGGATTTTCCGACGACGAGATGCGCGACTGGATCGAGCGCGCCGGACTGGAGCTGGTCGAGCAGGTCTCGCTGCATCCGGAAGACCCGGCCGGACAGCTCACCATGAAGATCTGGGTGGCGCACAAGCGCTGACCGATTCGCCTCTCCCGCGAATCCGCTGTTTCGCCTCAGACGCGAAGGTTAACATGCGCTCGTCTTGCAAGGGGGGCAGACATGAAAAATGCGTTGAATCTTGGAAGTATCGCCATTCTGGCGGCGATCGGTATCGGAGCCTGGATGGCCGGGAAGGCCGATGACACGGCTCCGGCGGAGGACCCGGCACCGGTCGAGGATGTAATGGAGAATTCCGCCGAGGCGGACGATACGGGCATGGAGGCTGGCGACGGCGATGCCATGTCCGGCGAGGGCGAGGCCGGCGACGCGGCCGAGGGGGAGATGGAAGACGCGGCCGGGGCCGACGCAACGGGTGAGGCCGGATCGGCCGTCTATTCCGTAACCGGGACCCAGCCGGGCTATTTCATCGCCGCGGCGCCGGTCGCCCTCAATGGCGTGATGTTCGAGACCGTCCAGGTCACGCCGCCCAGCCCGGAGTGCGACGAGCCGGCCTCGATCTTTCTGCGGGCCATGGACACCAATGACGTGATCGGTACGTCCGATGAAGGCGATGTCTATCAGGGCTATGCGATGGATATCGACAGCTACGCGGTGACGCCGGACGGCGTCTCTATCCTCGCCTCGCATCCCGAACTCGGCTCGATCTCGATCGAAGGGGATTACGAGGCGGCGGCCCTGGCCGGCTGGCAAGGCGGCGCCGATGCCGTCGATACGCTTTTCACCGCCGATGTGACGGTGAACGGGGACAGCGTCAGCGACGTCGATTTCGGCTTCTGGATCGGCGACTGACGGATACCGGGCAGCGGGAAGCTGAGCGCTTCCCGCTTGCCTTTTTCCCGGTTTGAGTGCTTGCATCCGGCCATAACGGCAGGGATTGCAAAGGCATGACTCCCAGTTCCAAGGACAAGGTCCGCGACGACGAGCGCGGCGGTGCGCCGTCCATGATCGTCGGCTGGCGCGAATGGGTCGAACTGCCCGATCTGGGCAAGTTCCGGGTCAAGGCGAAGATCGATACCGGTGCGCGCAGCTCGGCGATCCATGCCTGGAAGATCAAGCCATTCACCCGCGACGGCCAGGTCTGGGTGAGTTTCGAGCTTCACCCCAACCAGGACGACAACAAGACCCGCGTCGCCTGCGAGGCGCCTGTGGTGGACAGCCGCGGCGTGAAAAGTTCGAACGGCGAAATCCAGCAGCGCTACGTCATCTCGACCCATCTGCGGATCGGGGCCTATCAGTGGCCAATCGAGTTGACCTTGACGCGCCGGGATGAAATGGGGTTCCGCATGCTGATTGGCCGGACCGCGCTCAAGCCGGGCGCGCTCGTCAATCCGGCCCGTTCCTTCCTCGTTCCGCCGGTGGTTTAGCCGCCCCGGTTTTCCTGCTACTCAATTGAGCTTGCCGCCCGGAGAGACGACATGCGCCTGCTTATGCTCGCCCGCAACAAGAACCTCTATTCCCATCAGAGGCTTGTGGAGGCCGCGGAAGCGCGCGGTCACGATATCGATATCTACGACACGCTGCGCATCTACATGAATATCGCGTCGCATCGGCCGGAAGTGCGATACCAGGGCCAGGCGATCGAGGGCATCGATGCGGTCATTCCGCGGATCGGAGCCTCCATCACCGGCTATGGCATGGCCGTGGTGCGTCAATTCGAGATGATGGGCGTGTGGGCGATGAACGAATCCGTCGCCATCGGCCGTTCGCGCGACAAGCTGCGTTCGCTGCAATTGCTGGCGCGCGCCGGTCTGGGCCTGCCCGTGACGGCCTTCGCGCACGACACGTCCATGACGGACGACGTGCTCGACATTGCGGGCGGCGAACCGGTCGTGATCAAGCTGCTGGAGGGGACGCAGGGAGTCGGCGTCGTGCTGGCCGAAACGCGGCGCTCCGCGAAATCGGTGATCGAGGCCTTCCGGACCGCGAAAGTGGATATCCTCGTGCAGGAATTCATCAAGGAAGCCGGCGGTGCCGATATCCGCACCATCGTGGTCGGCGGCAAGGTGGTCGCGGCCATGAAGCGCCAGGGAGCGGCCGGTGATTTCCGCTCCAACCTGCATCGCGGCGGCAGTGCCTCCAAGATCAAGCTGACCCCGGAAGAACGTTCGACGGCGGTTCGCGCCGCCAAGGTGATGGGGCTGAACGTGGCCGGTGTGGACATGCTTCGTGCCAATCATGGCCCGGTCATCATGGAAGTGAATTCCTCGCCGGGTCTCGAAGGCATCGAGAATGCGACGGGCGTCGACGTGGCCGACAAGATCATCGACTTCGTCGAGAAGACCGCCGTTCACGGGAAGACCCGTACGAAAGGCAAGGGATGAGCCGGTCCGCCTTCCATATCGGAGGGCGCACAGTTGCGCCGGGCACGGATGCCATCATCGACATCCCGGTTTCCGTCCTGTCCGATCACACGCCGATGTCGCTGTCGGTGCACGTCATTCACGGCAAGCGGGAAGGCCCGACCGTGTTTGTCTCGGCGGCGATCCATGGCGACGAGATCATCGGCGTCGAGATTATCCGCCGGCTGATCCGTACGCCGCAAATGCGCGCGATCGCGGGTACGCTGATCTGCGTGCCGGTGGTGAACGCCTTCGGCTTCATCTCCCATTCGCGCTATCTGCCCGACCGGCGCGATCTCAATCGCGCCTTTCCCGGCGCGCCGACCGGCTCGCTGGCGGCCAGGCTGGCCCATCTCTTCATGACCGAGGTGGTGGATCGCTGCGAAGCGGGGATCGACCTCCATTCGGCGGCGCAGAACCGCACCAATCTGCCGCAGATCCGCGTCGACACGAATGTGCCCGACGCGCTGGAACTGGCCGAGGTATTCGGCGCCCCCGTCATCGTCCATTCCGCCCTTCGGGACGGGTCGCTTCGGGAGGCCGCGCATTCCCACGGCAAGCCCGTCATCGTCTATGAGAGCGGCGAGGCGCTGCGCTTCGACGAGACAGCGCTCCGGCTGGGCGTGAAGGGGATACTTCGCGTGCTCGGCCGGCTCGGAATGATCCGATCGGACAAGCGCCTCAAGGCCAGTCTGACCTCTGAAATCGGCA
This sequence comes from Maricaulis sp. B-26, assembly GCF_056857855.1. Classification (NCBI taxonomy): domain Bacteria; kingdom Pseudomonadati; phylum Pseudomonadota; class Alphaproteobacteria; order Maricaulales; family Maricaulaceae; genus Maricaulis; species Maricaulis sp. B-26. The sequence continues at coordinate 222,713 of NZ_JBSXNX010000027.1, read as the reverse complement.
AGAAGAGCAGCTGGGTCCGCGCGCCCATGGGCGGGGTGTTCCGCATGCACCGCGATATCGGCGAGCATGTCTACGAGCACGATCTGATCGGCACGCTCTCCGACCCGCTGGGGACGAAGGAAGTCGAGGTTTTGGCGCCGAATACGGGGCTGATCATCGGCCGGACCATGCTCCCCATCGTCAATGAGGGCGATGCCGTCTTCCACATCGCGGAAATCCTCAAACGCCGCAATGAAGAGCCGATGGCCCTGCTCACCGAAGCACTGGGCAATGACCCGCTCTTCGACGAGGACGAGATCATCTAGCCCCCGCCATAGCCCCCGCCGCCCGGCGTGGAGATTTCCACGGCGTCGCCCGGTTCCACATCGATACGGAAGAGGCCCGGCAGGTCCTCGACACCGCCATTGGCGCGGATCACGCGCTGCTGGCCGGGCAGGGCGTCTCCGCCACCGGCGAGGCCGAAGGGGTTTTCCCGCCGCCGCGAGGAAAGAAGGGCAACTTCCATCGCTTCCAGGAAGCGGAGCTGGCGCATGGAGCCGTCTCCGCCTGGCCAGCGCCCGCGTCCGCCGGAACCCGCCCGGATGCGGTGATGATCGACGCGCACCGGATAGCGCGCTTCCATGACTTCCGGGTCGGTCATGCGGGAATTGGTCATATGGGTATGGATGGCGGAGGTGCCGGCGAAGCCGTGGCCTTCCGCGTCCAGACCGGCGCCGGCACCGCCGCAGATCGTTTCGTAATACTGGTGGCGGTCATTGCCGAAGGTGAGATTGTTCATCGTGCCCTGGGCGGCCGCCAGCCGGCCCGTCGCGCCGAACAGCGCGTCGACGACGAGCTGGCTGGTCTCCACATTGCCCGCGACGACGGCGGCTGGCGGTCGCGGATTGAGCAGGCATCCTTCAGGGATGATCAGCTCGATCGGCTTGAGACAGCCTTCATTGAGCGGAATGGCATCGCCGACGAGGCAGCGGAAGACATAGAGCACGGCAGCCCGGGCGACCGAGGCGGGCGCGTTGAAATTGCTCGGCCGCTGCGGCGAGGTGCCGGTGAAGTCGACGAGCGCCGTGCGCGCTTCGCGGTCGACGCTGATGGCGACCCGGATCTCAGCACCGTCATCGAGACGGACGGTGTGATGCCCGTCCTCGAGCGCATCGATGACCCGCCTCACGGAGCGTTCCGCATTGTCCTGGACATGGCCCATATAGGCCTTCACGACGTCGAGACCGTTATCGGCGACCAGGCGGTGGAGCTCGTCCGCGCCACGGGCGCAGGCTGCGAGCTGGGCCTTGAGGTCGGCGATATTCTGGTCCGGCTTGCGCGCTGGCCAGGGACCGGAGGCGAGAATCTCCCGAACCGTATCCGCGAGGAAACGGCCGTCCCGCATCACCAGTATATTGGCGAACTGGACGCCTTCCTCCTCGATCGTGGTCGAGAAGGGCGGCATGGAACCGGGTGCGATACCGCCGACATCGGCGTGGTGGCCGCGCGCGGCGACATAGAAGAGGCGCTCGCCCCCCTCGGGGTCGTGGACCGGTGTGACGATGGTGATGTCAGGCAGGTGCGTGCCGCCATCATAGGGCGCATTGACCGCGACGGCGTCGCCGGGACCGAGATTGGGATGCGCGGCTGCTGCGGCGCGCACGCTGGCGGACATCGAACCGAGGTGAACCGGCATGTGCGGTGCGTTGGCGACGAGGCCCCCTTCCGCATCGAATACCGCGCAGGAGAAATCGAGGCGCTCCTTGATATTGACCGAGTGCGCCGTGCGCTCGAGGGCAACGCCCATCTGCTCGGCGACTGACATGAAGCGCTTGTTGAAGAGTTCCAGGCGGATCGGATCGAGGCTCGTATCGGCGGTCTGCGTCTGCGTGCGGGCCGTGCTGGTCAGGCGCAACATGCCGTCGGCCAGCCGCTCGGCGCGCCAGCCAATGTCCAGCACGATGGTGGAATTGGGATCCATGACCAGGGCCGGGCCGTCCACGGCATCGCCCGCGCCGAAACGCTCGATGGGATAGACCGGCACGTCGTGCCAGGCACCCTTGTCGTACATGCGGGCTGTTGCGGCCGCGTCCGGCGTACCGCAGGGCTCGGGCATGTCGACCGTCCAGCCGCGCGCACCGGGCGGATCGATCTCCGCATCGACGGAGACCGACTCGATGAGGAGCGGCGCTTCGGGGCGGAAGCCGAAGAGCCGCGCATGGGCGGCCTCGAAGGCCGGGACCATGCTGTCGCGATCGCCCGCGGGGACCGGAATGCTGGTGTCTGAGCCGGTGACGCGTAGGCGCCACTCCGTGCGCACACGCGTATCGCTGGTGTCGAGACCCTGTGCCGCGAGCGCATCGCGGGCTTCGCGGGCCAGCGCGCTCGCCGTGTCCGAGGCTTTCGAAAAACCTTCGTCCAGCGGCAGTTCGACCGCTCCGATCCGGGTTTCGCGAATCTCGGCCAGGCCGATCCCGAGCGCCGAGAGCAGACCGCCATAGGGATGTACGAGCACCGAGCTCATGCCGAGCGTCGCCGCGACCTTGCAGGCATGCTGGGCGCCGGCCCCGCCGAAGGCCGCGAGCGCATAGGCGGACGGGTTCACCCCCTGGGCGATGGAAATCTGCTTGATGGCCTGGGCCATGCTTTCGATGGCGACGGCGAGGAAGCCTTCCGCCGCCTCTTCGGGGCTGTCGAGCCCCATCGCCTCGGCGAGCGTGCCGAGCGCCTTGCGGCTCGCCTCGACATCAAGCGGCCGATCCCCGGTCTCGCCGAATACGCGCGGGAACCAGTCCGGCTGGATCCGGCCCAGCACGATATTGGCATCCGTCACGGCAGCCGGGCCGCCGCGTCCGTAGCCGGCGGGGCCCGGCATGGCGCCGGCGCTCTCCGGTCCGACGCGGGCGCGCTCGCCGTCGAAGGCGAGCAGCGAGCCGCCGCCGGCAGCGACCGTGTGCACGGCCATCATCGGCGCGCGCAGGCGCTGGCCGGCGACCGTGGTCTCCTGCACACGGTCATAGGTCTCGCCGTCGAAACGCGACACGTCGGTCGAGGTGCCGCCCATGTCGAAACCGATCACTTTCGGGTGGCCCGCCTGCAGTGCGGTCCTGGCCATGCCGACCACGCCGCCCGCCGGTCCGGAAAGCACGGCGTCGCGGGCATGGAAGGCGCCCGCCGGTGCGAGACCGCCGGAAGACTGCATGAAGTAGAGCGGCGTCCCCTCCAGTCCGGCATCCACACGTCCGACATAGTCGCGCAGGACGGGCGTGAGATAGGCGTCGAGCACCGCCGTGGAGGCGCGCGGGACGATCTTGATCAGGGGGCTGGCCTCGGACGACCGGATAATGGTCTCGAAGCCGGCCTCGCGGGCGAGGGTTTCCAGCCGGCGTTCGTGGCTGTCGTCGGCATAGGCATGCATGAGTGCGATGGCGACGGTATCGATCCCGTCCTTGCGGGCCCCCGCCAGCGCAGCGCGTGCCGCGTCTTCGTCGAGCGGTAAGACGCAGGCGCCGGCGGCGTCGCGGCGCTCCGTAACCTCGATCACGCGCTGATAGAGCGGATCGGGGTGTTTCGGATCGAGGGCGAAAATATCCGGCCGGGTCTGGTCGCCGATCACCAGCAGGTCGGCGAAGCCCTCGGTTACGAGAAAGAGAGTCGGCGCGCCCTTGCGTTCGAGCAGGGCATTGGTCGCGACCGTGGTACCCATTTTTACCGAACCGACGGCCTCGCCTGCGGAGAGGCGGCGTACGCCTTCAGTGGCGGCATCGGGATAGTCCGGGCTCTCCGATAGCAGTTTGAGCGCGTGCAGGCATCCGTCCGGGGCGCGGCCGATCACGTCGGTGAATGTACCGCCCCGGTCGATCCAGAATTCCCACTCGGTTGTTGCACGTTCGGTCATGATCGGTATCCAGACGGCTGTATTGTCGCGGAGGGTAAGCATGGTCTCGCCGCATTCAACAGGCATAAGCTTGTGCACAACTGCTTTGCGGCAAGATGAGCCCTCGCGCCGGGCGCCGCGAATGCCTAAATGAGGTCCCCGAGGGACGACGACGTATGAATTTCTGGCGAAAACTGGCTGACCGGATCCGGGGACGCGACTGCTTCCTGGAATGCGATGGCTGCGACGAGGCAGCCACGCACCGCGTCGACGATGCCGATTTCGCCATGGCGCTGATCGGTCTCGGAGCCAAGATGGCCAAGGCGGATGGCATCGTGTCGCGCAGCGAGATCAAGGCGTTCTACGAGGTCTTCCGGCCACCGCCCGAGGGCCGTGAACCGCTCGACCGGGCGTTCGAGCTGGCCATGCAGACCACGCTGGGCTTTGACGGCTATGCCAAGCGCCTCGCCCGGCGCTTCCGGGCAAACCCGGCTATCCTGGAAGACGTGCTCGACGGGCTCTTCCATGTCGCCAAGGCGGACGGAATGGTCACGCCGGACGAGATGCGCTTCCTCGAGACGGTCGCCGATATCTTCGGCTTCTCGCGCCGCGAGTTCCGCCGTATCCGTACGGCGCACGTGACGTCCGACGAGGACGATCCCTACGTCATTCTCGGTATCGAGTCGGATATATCCGATGCGGATCTCAAACGGGCCTATCGGCGCATCGCCTCGCAGAATCACCCGGATCGCCTGATCGCTCGCGGTGCGCCGGCGGAAATCCAGCGCCTCGCCGACGAAAAAATGGCTGCGATCAATATCGCTTACAGCCAGATTCTCCACGAACGCGCTCATGTCGCAGGCGCGCCCAATTGACCTTTGGCACAGGAATGCCAACATGTAGCTGGCGGGGGCGAGACTGGATAGGACATGATGACTGACGCCCGAAATGCCGAGAACAGCCTGTTTTCCAAGCGCGCGAGCCGCATTGTTCGCGACGTGCTGGCAGCGCTTATCGCGCTCGCCTTCATCGGGCTGGTGATCTTCCTGGCAGCGATCATGACCGCCGCCTTCCTGGTCGTGGCGGGCATTGCCCTCCTGGCCGGGGGCGTCTACTGGCTCTGGCGCAAGCTGCGCGGCGGACGTGGCAGCAGCGAGGGGCCGGAAATCCTCGTCGCGACCCGCGGACCGGATGGCTGGACCGTCGACGGAATGGGCCCGTCAGGGCGTTGACGCGTCGCTGAGCCGGCCGCAGGCATACAATGCGCACATAATCGTGACTTCACGATGCGAAGGACGCGGCTAGTCTGGCGATCGATACAGACCCGTCCGCGTGCGAGGGCAAGCAAGCGTGATCCGCAGCATTCTTCTGACCATCACCGTAACCATCCCGCTTCTGCTGGTCGGGTGTGTGAGCATGGCTCTGCCCAAGGTCTCGGCGCGGCTCGACGAGGCGCCGGCGCGACCGGTGCTGGCAAGCCGCGCGCTGACCCGCGAGAGCTGGGAAGCGAGCCGCGACGAGCTGCGCCGGCAATTCGCCGACGAAGTCTACGGCCCCTGGCCGGAGCATGGCCCGGCTCGGATCGTCTCGCACGAAGTGATCGATACGGCCGCTTTCGACGGCGCCGGTACGATCGAACAGTATGCGTTGAGCCTGGCCGGGCGGGACACCCATCTCGTCACGGTCCGGCCCAATGGCGCCGCGGGGCCGCTGCCGGTCGTGGTGCTGCAGATGTTCTGCGGCAACAGAGCGGTCTTCGATGGCCGCGAGGAGATCGCAGGGCCCGTTACCCCCTACGCGCCGAGCTGTGGTGGCGGTTGGGAGGGTATGACGGTCAAGATGATTTTCGGTCGGCATATCATGTCGCCGCCAATCGCCCGTATTCTCGAGCACGGCTATGCGCTCGCCTTTATCTATCCCGGCGATATCGTCCCGGACACTTCGCGCGCCGCCCCTGATGCGCTCGCGCAGCTGATGCCGGAGGCTGACGGCGAGGCCGGCGCCATCGCGGCCTGGGCCTGGGTCTACAGCCAGGCCATCGGCGTGCTCGAACGCGACGACCGCTACGACCGGGAGCGCATGGCCGTCTGGGGGCATTCCCGCAATGGCAAGTCGGCCCTGCTTGCCGCGGCCTTCGATCAGCGCATCGACCTCGTCATCGCTCACCAGGCGGGTACGGGCGGAACCACGCTGACGCGCAGCTATGCGGGGGAGAGCGTAGCCCAGATCACCAACGCCTATTCCTACTGGTTCTCGCCCGCCTATGCCGCCTATGCCGGTCATGAAGATGCGATCCCGGTCGACCAGCATCAGCTCATCGCCCTGATGGCGCCGCGCCCCTTGCTGATCGGCGGGGCCTGGCGCGATCAATGGTCAGACCCGGAAGGCAGTTTCCGGGCCGCCGAGGGAGCCAATCCGGTCTACGCGCTCTACGGATCAGAAGGGTTGCGCCAGGCGGGCCTGGACGATTTCGACCCCGACGCCGACATCGCACTCTTCATGCGGCGCGGTCTGCATGGCGTGACGGCGGTGGACTGGGGGCGCTTTCTGGAGTTTCTCGACGCTCATTTCGCTGCGGATTAGGGCGATGCAAGTCTGGCGCTTGCTCCGCCGGGCGGCGCGGTCCAAGAAGGTGGAATGCGTCTGCCCGATCTTCTCGCCCTGCTCGGTGTCTGCATCGTCTGGGGGCTCAACTTCATCGTCGCCAAATTCGCCGTAACCGGCGCGCCCGGCTGGGTGCCCGGCTTCGAAGGCGTGCCGCCGATCTTCTTCGCCTTCCTGCGCTTCGCGGCGCTCTATGCCGTGCTGGCACCCTGGCTGCGTCCGCGGCCCGTCGACATGACCCGCATGTTCTGGGTCGCCATGTCGATGGGGGCGGTTCATTTCGGACTGATCTTCATGGGGCTTCAATGGGCGACGCCGTCCGGTATGGCCATCGCCCTGCAGATGGGCGTCCCCTTCGCCACCGTGCTCTCTGTCATCTTCCTCAAGGAACGGCTCGGCGTGCCGCGGATCATGGGCATACTGCTCGCGCTCGGGGGCGTGCTGCTCGTCGTCGCCAACCCCACCAGTACGGACATGTCCATCGGTCTGCTCTTCGGACTCGGAGCGGCCTTCATGGGCGCGGTCGGGATGATCCTGGTCAAGCGTCTGCCGCTCGACTCCATCCATATGCAGGCCTGGATCGGGCTCCTGTCCTGGCCGCCGCTCCTCCTGCTCTCGCTGGTCATGGAGCGCGACCAGCTGCAATCCGCCCTCGACGGGAACTGGCTCTTCCTGCTCGCGCTGATCTTTACCGTCGTCGTCGTGAACATCTACGGACACGGAACCTTCTACCGGCTGATCCAGCGCTATGACGCGACCATGATCGCGCCGATCACGCTTCTGGCCCCGCTGGTCGGCGTCATCGGCGGCATTCTGGTCATGGGGGACCCCTATGGCTGGCGCCTCTTCGTGGGTGGCGGCCTGACTCTCGTCGGCGTCGGCATCATCGCCCTGCGTCAGAACCGGAAACTGCCCAATGCGGCGCTCTCGCGGGAGAAAGCCCTGTGAGCCTCGATATCCGTGCCCTGCCGTCTCCGAACTTCAACGACCGCAAGACGCCCGTCTCGCTCATCCTGCTCCACTATACCGGCATGGAGACCGGCGCCGCCGCCATCGAGCGTCTTTGCGATCCGGAGGCGTCGGTCAGTGCGCATTACGTCGTCGAAGAGGCCGGGCGCGTTCTTCAGCTTGTCGGCGAGGACAAGCGGGCCTGGCATGCCGGGGTGAGCTATTGGCGCGGCGAACGCGATATCAATTCGGCCTCGATCGGTATCGAGATCGTCAATGGCGGTCACGAGTTCGGCTTGCCGAATTTTCCGGATGCCCAAATCGGGGCCGTCATGGAGCTGGTCGGCGCGGTCATGGGACGGCATGGGATTTCGCCTGCGGGCGTGATCGGCCATTCCGACGTGGCGCCGGGACGCAAGGAGGATCCGGGCGAGAAATTTCCCTGGCAACGCCTTGCGGATGCCGGGCTTGCGCTGGCGCTTCCCGATGCTCCGGGCCGAGCTGGAGCGCCAGAAACCCTGCTGGCCGGGATCGGCTATGATCCCGATGCCGGGCTGAAGGCTGTCCTGGAGGCCTTCCAGCGCCGCTGGCGTCCGGCCCGGGTAGACGGGCATCTCGACGACGAGACCCGCGATCTGATTGCCCGCGTGGCATCGGCTGCTTGACCGGAGCGACCGCATCCCCGACATAGAGCCCGATCAGGCGGCTGGACGGTCGCGGCAGCAAGGCTGGAAACGGCGCTGTCGAGGAAAGTCCGGGCTCCACGGAGACAAGGTGCCGGATAGCGTCCGGCGGGGGTGACCCCAGGGAAAGCGCAGCAGAGAGCAGACCGCCGGACCCTCGGGTCCGGTAAGGGTGAAAGGGTGCGGTAAGAGCGCACCGCCCCGACCGCAAGGAAGGGGGCACGGCAAGCCCCACCTGGAGCAAGACCGAATAGGGATGAGCGTGGCTTCGGCCGCACATGCGTCTCCGCATGTCATCCGGGTAGGTCGCACCAGGCCGGTCGCAAGACCGGCCGCAGATGAATGATCGTCACGCCACGGCCCTCCGGGACGCGGTGGACAGAACCCGGCTTACAGGCCGCCTGATCCTCTTTTCCGACACAGACGTTAACGGCCTCGTCGGGCCGATGTGCCGTTTGTTCCTTTAAGGAAACAATCCGTGTCTTTTGTTATGAGCGCCGGTTTTTCGAGCCGTGCGGCGCTGCCCCCTGTGGAAATTAACTTAATGTTCCACTTCTGTTCTTGTTTTTGGGGCTGTCGAATACTTGGGAAGGCGCGTTAATCCATGAAAAACGAACCTTTCGTCATTGTTTCCCACGTTGTCCCATGTTATCCCATAATTAACCAAGTGGGCCGGATGCGGGCAGGGGAGCCTCGGGCGTGTTTCTATCGACCACCAATAACGGCGTTGACGCCAAGGGACGGGTTTCCGTCCCGGCGGACTTCCGTGCCGTTGTTCGAGGTGGTCCCTTCGACGGCATCATCGTCTGGCCCTCCTTCGACGGTCCGTATCTGGAAGGTGGCGGGCAGGCCTTGCTCGAGCGCTACCAGGCCCTGATCGAGGACATGGATCCCTATGACGAGGCGCGCGTCGCTTTCGAGCGCGCCATTTTCGGTGCCGCCCGGCCGCTCAGCTTCGACAGCAATGGCCGCGTCACCCTGCCCAAGGAATTCATCGAGCATGCCGGTCTCGACAGCCGTGCGACCTTCGTGGGTCTCGGCTCGCGCTTCGAGATCTGGTCGCCGGAACGCTATGAAGAGCACAAGTCGAGCGCCCAGAGCTATGCCCGCGAAAACAAGCGGTCGCTGCGCCTGACGCCGAAGCCGGGAGGCGCGTCATGAGCGAGGCGCCCCACATCCCCGTCATGCTGGACGAGGTCCTGCACGCGCTCGAGCCGCGTGACGGCGCCCTCTATATTGACGGCACATTCGGAGCGGGCGGCTATTCGCGCGGTATACTCTCGGCTGCCGATTGCCGCCTGATCGGGATCGATCGCGATCCGTCCGTGCGTCCGGCTGCCGAGCATCTCAAACAGGCCGCCCCGCAGCGCTTCGTCTTCGTCGAAGCGCCCTTCTCGGCCATGGAAGAGGTCGTTCGCGGCAATGGCGGCGAGACGGTCGACGGCATCGTGCTCGATATCGGTGTCTCCTCCATGCAGATCGACCAGGCGGAGCGTGGCTTTTCCTTCATGAAGCCCGGTCCGCTGGACATGCGCATGGCCGCAGACGGCCCGAGCGCGGCCGATGCGGTGAACCTGCTCAAGGAGCAGGAGCTTGCGGACATATTTTATGTCTACGGCGAAGAGCGTCGTTCTCGCCGCGTCGCGAAGTTCATCTGCGAGGCCCGCCAGGAGGCCCCGATCGGGACGACAGATCGTCTCGCGGAAATCGTCACCCGCGCAATTGGCGGAAAACATTCGAAAATTCATCCCGCGACGCGCGTCTTCCAGGCGTTGCGGATTTTCGTGAATGACGAGCTCGGTGAACTGGCTCGCGCGCTGGAGGCTTCGGAGCGCCTGCTGGCGCCGCTCGGGCGGCTCGTCGTGGTTACCTTCCATTCATTGGAGGATCGCATGGTTAAGGCATTCCTGCGGGCCCGTTCCGGGTTGGCGGGAGGCGGCGGATCGCGTTACGCGCCCGCCGTCGAGTCCGGACCGGCGCCGAGTTTCCGGCTTCTGCACCGTAAGGCCATAACGGCCGGCGAAGCCGAGACCGCCGTCAATCCCCGTGCCCGCTCCGCCAAGTTGCGGGCCGCCATTCGTACCGAAGCGCCAGCCTGGGAAGAGGGTGTCGCGCTTCATGAAGGTGTTGTGTCGCTTGCCCGCCTGGAGGCCGCGCTATGATCCGCACGCTCAATGCGATCGCGTTCATCGTCGCCGCGGCTCTGGCAGTGGCGCTCTACATCGCCAAGGCCGAGGCGCGCAGCTCCGAGGAGCGGCTGGAAGCGCTGCAGGCGCAACTGGCCGAGGAACGTCGTCAGATCAATGTGCTCAATGTCGAGATCGCTCACCTGGAAGACCCGGAACGCCTGCGCGCCCTCGCACGGCGCTATCTCGGTTTCGAGCCGCTCGATCCCTCTCGGGAGCTGGCAATGAGCGATCTTCCCCTGCTCGCCGACCCGGCCGAGCCCACGGATACGATCCGGCGGGATGGACGTTTCGTCCGCCAGGACATTCCGGAGAACGGCTCCCCCATGGCTGAGCCCGTCAGGACCGGAGGGCCGGACTGATGCGACTCTGGCCGTTCCGAAAACAGGTATCGGCCGAAACCCGGAATGTGGCCTTGCCGCCCCTGGCGGAAGCCGCGCCGGCAGACATGTCGCGCCTGCTCCGCATCGAAAGCGACGAAACACGGGCCCTGGATGCGGCCCGTTCGCGCTTGCGGATCGTGGGGCTGAGCCTTGGCGTCTGTTTCGCCATTCTCGGTGCGCGCGCGATCGAGGTGGCCTTTACCGGCAGCGCCGACGCGGCCCCGGTGCAGCGCCAGGTCGCTGCGCATGAAATCCGCGGCGATCTCTTCGATCGGACCGGACAGGTCCTCGCAACCACTTTGCAGACCCACTCGCTCTACGCCGACCCAACCCTGGTCTGGGATCCGCGCGAGACCGCCGAAGCGCTCGCGACCGTATTGCCGGACATCGATATCGATGCGGTGACCGAAGATCTTGGAACGCGTCGCCGTTTCGTCTGGATCCAGCGCAATCTGACGCCGCGCCAGCGCCAGGCCGTTTTCTCTCTGGGGCTGCCCGGTCTCGGTTTTCGCATGGAGCCGCGCCGCGTCTATCCGCGCGGACGTCTCGCCTCGCATGTGGTCGGTTATACCGATCGCGACATGGTCGGTCTGGCCGGGGCCGAGCGTGCCTTCGACACGGCGCTTACCTCGGGCGACGGACGCCCGGTCGCGCTCTCGATCGACATGTCGGTGCAGTTCCATCTTGATGAAGTGCTGCGCTCGACCATGGCGGCGTTCCAGGCCGACGCCGCCTCCGGCGTCGTGATGAATGTCCGTACCGGCGAAATCCTCGGCATGGTCTCCCTGCCGGATTTCGACCCGAACCGGCCGGCCGATGCCAGCCCGTCCGAACGCCTGAACCGCTCCGCCCAATCGGTCTACGAGATGGGCTCGACCTTCAAGGCATTCACGGTCGCGATGGCGCTCGAGACCGGAACGGCAACGCTGGAAAGCGGCTACGATGCGTCGGAGCCGCTCCGTATCGGCGGCTATACGATCAATGATTATCACGCCGAGGATCGCTGGCTGACCCTGTCGGAGATTTTCACCCACTCGTCCAATATCGGCTCCAGCCGTATCGCACTGGAAGTGGGATCGGACCGCCAGCGCGGCTTCCTCGGCGATCTGCGCCTTCTGGAGCGTGCGCCGATCGAGCTGACCGAAAGCGCCGACCCGCTTCTACCGCGGCAATGGGGGCCGACCGAAACGGCGACCATTTCCTATGGGCATGGCATTGCCGTGAGCCCGATCGCGACGGTCGCGGCCTTTGCGGCCATCGCCAATAACGGCGTCTACGTGCCGCCGACCCTGCTGCCGGTCGCGGCCGACGAGACGGTGGTCGGCGAACGCGTCATGAGTGCCGAGGCGGCGCACGACGTCCTCACCCTGATGCGCGAGAACGTCGTCGACGGGACAGGCGGCAATGCGGAAGCCATCGGCTATCGTGTGGCCGGCAAGACGGGTACGGCGGAGAAGCCGACACGCGGCGGCTATGACCGCGATCGCCTTATTTCTTCCTTCTCGGCGGTGTTTCCCTATGACGATCCGCAGTATGCGCTGCTGGTGCTGCTCGACGAACCGCAAGGGAATGAATCGACCTATGGCTATGCCACGGGCGGATGGACGGCTGCACCGGCCGTCGGGGAAATCATTTCCCGCATTGCGCCCATTCTGGGCGTCGAGCGTGATGACGACGACCAGGGAGAGCGGGCCGCGCTGGTCCGTGCAGCCTTGATGCCGGAGATGATCCCGTGACCCTTGCCGACCTTCTCGATCTGGACACAGCCTTCCCCGGCGCGGCCGATCTCGAGGTGAAGGGGCTGACGCTCGACAGCCGCAAGGTCGAGCCTGGCTATATCTTCGCAGCCTTGCCCGGCGTAAAGGTTCACGGTCGCGATTTTGCGCGCAAGGCCGAACAGGCCGGCGCCGTCGCGATGATCAGCGATGCGGCTATTCCGGACGTGACCGTCCCGGTCGTCGTCAGCCATCAGCCGGCAGCGCTTCTCGCGCGTATGGCCGGGCGCTTCTATCCGCGTCAGCCCGAGCACATCGTCGCCATCACCGGCACCAATGGCAAAAGCTCCACCGTCGAATTTCTGCGCCAGATCTGGGCCGCAGCCGGTCATGAGGCGGCCTGCCTCGGCACGCTCGGCGTGACGCGCGGCGACCAAGTCGAGACGACATGCTATACGACGCCGGATGCGGTAGCCCTGCAGCGCGCGCTCGACGCACTGGCCCGCGATGGTGTGACCCATCTCGCCATGGAAGCCTCCAGTCACGGGCTCAAGCAGCATCGCATGGATGCGGCCCGGGTGAGGGTGGGAGCCTTCACCAATCTGACCCAGGACCACCTCGATTATCACCCCGATTTCGCCGATTACTTCGCATCCAAAGAATTGCTCTTTTCCGACCGCTTCCCGCAGATGGAGAGGGCGGTCATCAATGTCGATAGCGAGTGGGGGCGGAAAATGGCAGCGACGGCGCAAAAGCGCGGTCTCGCCGTCATCACGGTCGGCTGGCGCGGCGACGATCTGGCCATTCGCGAGATTACACCCCGTCCGGCAAGCCAGGACGTCGTCTTCGCCTGGCGCGGGACGGAGCACCGTCTCGACATTCCGCTGGTCGGCGAATTCCAGATTCTCAATGCGCTGGGCGCAACCGCCATCGCGCTGACCGACGACGTCCCGCTGGATACCGTGCTGGAGACGCTTGGATCGCTGAGCGGCGTGCCGGGACGGTTGGAAAAGATCGGCGAGACCCGCGGCGGCGCACCCGTGCTGGTCGATTACGCGCATACGCCGGACGGTCTCGACAAGCTCCTGCGAGCCGCGCGGCCGCACACCCAGGGCCGGGTCATCGTGATCTTCGGCGCCGGCGGCGACCGGGATCCGTCCAAGCGCCAGAAAATGGGGGCGATCGCGGCCAGCCAGGCCGACCATATCATCGTCACCGACGACAATCCGCGATCCGAAGACCCTGCCGCAATCCGTGCGGCCATCCTGAAAGGGTGCCCGGACGCTGAAGAGATTCCCGACCGCGCCGCGGCGATCCGGGCAGGCGTGGCCATGCTGAAGCCGGGCGACAGCCTGCTTATCGCCGGCAAGGGTCACGAGACCGGCCAGACGGTTGGCGATGTGGTGCACCCCTTCGATGATCGCGAGGAGGGGCGCCGCGCCCTGGCTGACCTGGAGGCGGAAAATGTCTGAGCCGCTCTGGACCGCGAAACAGGCGCTCGCCGCGACCGGCGGCATGCTGCTCGGCGAGACGGACTGGCAGAGTTCGGGCGTCTCGATCGATACGCGTTCGCTGGAGCCGGGCGATCTGTTCGTGGCGCTCAAGGATGTGCGCGACGGGCACGAATTCGCGAAGGCCGCGATGGAGAAGGGGGCGGCTGCCTGTCTCGTTTCCCGCGGCGATCTCGGCGTCGAGCCGGCGCTTCAGGTCAAGGACACGCTCGACGCTTTGCGTGCGCTCGGCACGGCGGCACGCGACCGGTCCGACGCCATTCGCGTCGCGGTCACTGGCAGTGTCGGCAAGACCAGCGTCAAGGAAGCCCTGGCCACCGTCTTCCGTGCTGACGGTCCGGCGCACTGGAGCGTCAAGTCCTACAATAATCACTGGGGCGTGCCGCTGACGCTCTCGCGCATGCCGCGCGAAACGCAGCGTGCGGTGTTCGAACTCGGCATGAACCATGCCGGGGAAATTCGCGACCTGTCTTCGCTGGTCCGTCCCCATGTCGCACTGATCACGCGTATCGCTCCGGCCCATCTGGAACATCTCGGCAGTATCGAGGCGATCGCCGATGCGAAATCCGAGATTTTCGACGGACTCGAGGATGACGGCGTCGCCATCTATCCAGCGGACGATCCGCTCGCGCCGCGCATCGCACAGCACGCGCAGCGCTCCTGCGCGGCCTTCATGCTCGATTTCGGCACTGCGAGGGATGCAGCGATCCGGATCGAGAGTTTCGAGACCGGGCTCGACGGCAGCCGCGGCGTGGTCAACGTGCTCGGCGTGCGGGCGCATTTCCGGCTCGCCGCCTCGGGCGCGCACTGGGCCTGGAATGCAGCTGCCGTGTTCGCCGCGGCCGCCGGAGCCGGGCTGGATGCCGGTGCGGTCGCCGAGGCACTCTCCACTGTCGAGGCCGAGGCCGGCCGCGGGCGTTCGGTGCGTGTCCTGCTGCCCGATGGCGGCGAATTCACCCTGCTCGACGATGCCTATAACGCCAATCCGGTCTCCATGGCTGCAGCCATCGGCGCACTCGGCGCTTCGCAGCCGGGCAAGGGGGGGCGGCGCATCGCCGTCCTCGGCGACATGCTGGAGCTCGGCCCGGAATCCGAGGCGCTGCATGCCGGTCTGGGCGCACCGCTCGAGGAAGCCGGGGTGAATGCCGTTTTTGCCTGCGGGCCGCTGATGCGCAGCCTCTTCGATGCCTTGCCGGATCACCGCCGCGCAGGGTATGCGCAGACATCGGACGAGGGACTGGAAATGCTCAAGGCGGCCATCCGCCCGGGCGATGTCGTTCTCGTCAAAGGCTCCAATGCGTCGGGCCTGCACAAGATTGCCGCGGTACTCGCCGACGGCTCCGCATTCGGACTCACGGAGGCCTGAACCGCCCATGCTCTACCTGCTGTTTGCCCCGCTGGCGGAAGATCTCCAGCTGGCCAACCTGTTCCGCTACATCACCTTCCGCACGGGCGGCGCCCTGATGACGGCGATGCTGATCGCCTTCATCTTCGGCAAGCCGATGATCGCCTGGCTGCGGCGCAAGCAGGGCAAGGGTCAGCCGATCCGCGAAGAGGGTATCGAACGGCATGTGGTGGAAAAGGCCGGCACGCCGACCATGGGCGGCTTCCTGATCCTGCTCGGCGTCATGGTCGGCACCCTGCTCTGGGCCGACCTGTCCAATCCCTATGTCTGGATCGTGGTCTTCGTCACCGCAGGCTTCGGCCTGATCGGTTTCGTCGACGATTATCTCAAGGTGACCAAGCAAAACACGGCAGGTTTCTCGGGCAGGCTCAAACTCCTGGGCGAGTTCACGATCGCCATTATTGCCGTTGTCTGGGCGACTGCGACGGCCCGCAGTTTCGGCGTCGAGCCGGGCGTAGAGACCTCGATCGCCTTTCCCTTCTTCAAGGATTTGATGCTCAATATCGGGCCGCTCTTCTACGTCTTCGGCTGCATCGTCATCGTGGGTGCGGGCAATGCCGTGAACATGACGGACGGGCTGGACGGCCTGGCTATCGTTCCGGTGATGATCGCCGCGGCCACTTTCGGCGCGATCGCCTATGTCGTCGGGCGGATCGACTTCGCGGAGTATCTCCAGGTCCACTACACTGAAGGCACCGGCGAGCTGCTCGTCTTCTGCGGTGCATTGCTGGGCGCCGGCCTGGGCTTCCTCTGGTGGAATGCGCCGCCGGCCATGATCTTCATGGGCGATACCGGCTCGCTTTCCCTCGGAGGCGCGCTGGGTGCCATCGCAGTGGCGGTGAAGCACGAGATCGTGCTGGCCATCGTGGGCGGTCTCTTCGTGCTGGAAATGGTCTCGGTCATGGTCCAGGTGGCCAGCTTCAAGCTCTTCGGCAAGCGCGTCTTCAAGATGGCGCCGATTCACCACCATTTCGAGAAGCATGGCTGGGCCGAGCCGACCATCGTCATCCGCTTCTGGATTATCGCAGTCATCCTCGCATTAATTGGACTCGCAACCCTGAAATTGCGCTAGAGTACCGCCTTATGATCCCGGTCCATTCATATGATGGCCGCCGCGTGGTTGTGCTCGGATTGGGGCGGACGGGCATCGCGGCTGCGGCCGCCCTGGAAGCGGGCGGCGCCCGGGTGTCGTCCTGGGACGATGTCGAGGCGACGCGTCAACGGGCTGCCGAAGCCGGACTGACCCTCGACGACCCCGCGACGCTCAACTGGGACTCAATCGCCGCCCTGGTGCTCTCGCCCGGCATTCCGCTGACCCACCCGGAACCGCATCCCGTCGTCAAACTGGCGCAGGCCAGCGATGTGCCCGTGATCGGCGATGTCGAACTCTTCGCCATGGCGCTCGCCGAACTCCCGGCTGCGCAACGGCCGAAAGTGATCGGCATTACCGGCACCAACGGCAAGTCCACGACGACGGCCCTGATCGGGCACATCCTGCGCGAAACAGGGCGGCGCACCGTGGTGGCCGGAAATATCGGCGAGGCCATTCTCGCCCAGGAGCCGCCGCGCTCGGGCAGTTATTACGTGCTCGAACTGTCCTCCTTCCAGCTCGACCTGACCCGGTCGCTGCAATGCGATGTCTCGGTCTTTCTCAATTTTTCGCCGGACCATCTCGACCGGCATGGCGACCTGAAGGGTTATTTTGCTGCCAAAAAGCGGCTCTTCGACATGCAGGGTCCCGCTGGCAAGGCGGTGATCGGTGTGGACGATCCGCAGACGGCCGCACTCCTGACCCAGCTCAGACAGTCGCGGCGGGAAGAGCAGGTCGTGCCGATTTCCGCCGGCCGGGTCTTCGCGCGCGGCGTCTACGCGCTGGGCGACCGGGTCATAGATGCGCTCGACAGTGCCTCGCACCCGGTGGTGGACCTGACGCGCACGCCGGCCCTGCCGGGGCGCCACAATGCGCAGAACGCGGCCGCCGCGCTCGCCGTGGTCCGTCTGCTCGGCGTGACGGGCCGCGCGGCTTCCGATGCCATGCGCAGCTTCCCCGGACTGCCGCACCGGCAGGAACGCGTTGCCGTGATCGACGACATCCCCTTCATCAATGACAGCAAGGCGACCAATGGCGAAGCGTCGGTGCAGGCGCTGACCTGTTACGACCGGATCTACTGGATCGTCGGCGGCCGGGCCGAGGCCAAGTCGCTCGATCCGACGCTCCCGGCACTGGACCGGGTCGCCAAGGCCTATCTCATCGGCGAGGCGGAAAACGTTTTCGCGGCGGTGCTCGACGGCAAGGTCCCCATGGAACGTTGCGGCGATCTCGAGACCGCGGCGCGCCATGCGGCGCGCGATGCGAAGGCGGATGCCGGGCAGTATGGCCGCGTCGTCCTGTTCTCGCCCGCCGCAAAGTCCTTCGACCAGTTCCGTGATTACGAAGCGCGGGGCGATGCCTTCCGCGAGATCGCACAATCCCTGACGCAAGTCCCGGAGGCCGTTGGTGAGTGAGAGTTTTCCGCGGGCCGTGGCGACCTGGTGGCGGGGCGTCGACAGGACCCTGCTGATCGTCGTCCTGACCCTCATCGCAATGGGGCTTGTCCTGTCCATGGCCGCCAGTCCGGCCGCGGCCGAGCGGTTGGGCATCGACGACCCGTTCTATTTTCTATACCGCCAGAGCATCTTCGCCGGTTTGAGCCTGTTCGGACTACTGGGTATCTCCGCGCTGAGTCTGAAAGGCGCGCGGCGTCTGGCTGTGCTGGCCCTGTTCGGAGCGCTTCTGCTCATGATGGCGCTGCCGTTTATCGGCTATGAGGTAAAGGGGGCGACGCGCTGGATCCGGATCGGCTCCTTCGGCCTGCAGCCCTCCGAATTCCTCAAGCCCGCCCTGATCGTCACCGCGGCCTGGCTGTTTGCCGAGGAAAGACGCGGCGCGCCCATTCCGGGACGCCTGATTGCCTTCGGAATCTATGCCATCGCGATCCTGCTTCTGATGGCGCAGCCGGATTTCGGCCAGTCCGTCCTGCTGACACTCTGCTTTGGCGGGGTCTTCTTCGCCTCGGGCCTGTCCTGGCTCTGGGTGAGCGTGCTGGGCAGCCTTGCGGCGGGCGGATCGGCGCTGGCCTATATGACCTTCCCGCACGTGGCGAGCCGCGTGGACCGCTTCCTCAATCCTGAGAGCGGCGACACCTATCAGATCGACCGGGCGACCGAGGCGATCTCGCGCGGTGGCATTACCGGGGTCGGACCAGGAGAGGGGGAGGTGAAACACCTCCTGCCGGACGCGCACACCGACTTCATCTTTTCCGTGGCCGCCGAGGAATTCGGCCTCATTGCCTCGCTTTCCATCATCGGCCTCTTTGCGATCCTGGTGATCCGGGCCTGGAGCCAGGCCATGCGGCTGAACGACAATTTCGCGCAGCTGGCGACCGCCGGCCTGGCGCTGCAATTCGGCCTGCAGGCGCTCGTCAACATCGCTGTGAACTTGAACCTCATTCCGCCCAAGGGCATGACACTGCCCTTCGTGTCCTATGGAGGGTCGTCCATGCTTGCGCTCGCCTTCGGTGCCGGCCTCATGCTGGCATTCACCCGACGCCGTCCCGGCGCCTATGCTCCGCAGTCGTCCGCATGACGCCGCGCAGATGCCTGATCGCTGCCGGCGGAACCGGCGGTCACATGTTTCCTGCACGCGCGGCAGCCGAGGCGCTGATCGCCCGCGGCTGGCAGATCCGCCTGGTCACCGACGAGCGCGGTCTGCGTCACGCGAAGGATTTCCCGGCGGTGGCCGTCGATGAGATCCATGCGGCGAGCCCCTCTACCAGGAACCCGGTCAAACTGGCGAAAGCCGCGCTCGAGCTGACCCAGGGATTTGCCCAGGCACGCGGTATCGTGAAGCGCTGGAAGCCGGATGTGGTGGCCGGTTTCGGCGGCTATCCGGCTTTTCCCGCTCTGGCCGTTGCGCAGTCCCTGCGCATTCCCTTCGCCATTCACGAGCAGAACGGCGTGCTTGGGCGCGTGAACCGCGTCTTCGCGGCCAAGGCCGGCTTCGTCGCATCAGGCTTCGAACGCCTCGACCGCCTGCCGGAGAAGGCCCGCAAACGTCACATTCTGACCGGCAATCCCCTGCGCGAGCCGATCCTGACGGCGCGTGCGGCCGGTTATCCCGAACTCGACGGGACGAGCCGGATCAATCTTCTCGTCCTCGGCGGCAGCCTCGGTGCGCGTATTCTTTCCGAGACGGTACCGGCGGCGATCGCAGAACTCCCGGAATCGCTCCGTTCTCGCCTTGATGTGGTCCAACAGACCCGCGAGGAATCTCTTCCCATGGCGCGCGAGATCTATGAAACAGCCGGCGTGAAGGCCGAGTGCGAACCCTTCTTCGAGGATGTGGGCAGCCTCTACGCGCAGGCCCATCTGGTGATCGGTCGCGCGGGCGCGTCTACCGTGTCCGAAGTGGCGGGCGTCGGCCGTCCGGCGATCTTCTGTCCGCTTGCCATCGCCGCTGACGATCATCAGGCTGCCAATGTCGAGGGGCTGGAGAAGGCGCTGGCTGCGGATGTGATCCGCGAGCACGATTTCACCATCGAACGTCTCGCAAGCCTGCTGGAAACGCGACTGTCCAACCCCACCGATCTGAAAGAACGCGCCGCGGCCGCGCGCACGCTGGGCCGTCCCGATGCGGCTGACGCGCTGGCGCGCGCCGTGGACGGTCTCGTCACGGGAGCCCTGGTATGAAGCGCGACGAAATCCCCTTCGACCTCGGCCCGGTCCATTTCGTCGGCATCGGGGGGATCGGCATGAGCTCGATTGCCGAGATCATGATCCGGCAGGGCTATACCGTGCAGGGCTCGGACATGAAGGCGAGCGCCAATACCGAGCGCCTGGAAAAACTCGGTGCACGGGTTTTCGTGGGTCATGCGGCGGAGAATGTGGACGGGGCGAGCGCCCTTGTGGTCTCCACCGCAATCAAGCCGGACAATCCTGAACTCCAGATCGCCCGCGCCAGCCGGATTCCCGTGGTCCACCGGTCCGACATGCTCGCCGAGCTCATGCGGGGACAACTCGCCGTGTCCGTCGGCGGCA
Organism: Maricaulis sp. B-26; assembly: GCF_056857855.1. Classification (NCBI taxonomy): domain Bacteria; kingdom Pseudomonadati; phylum Pseudomonadota; class Alphaproteobacteria; order Maricaulales; family Maricaulaceae; genus Maricaulis; species Maricaulis sp. B-26. The sequence goes on along the minus strand of NZ_JBSXNX010000027.1, from coordinate 202,346 downwards.
CGCACGGCAAGACCACGACGACCTCGCTCGTCTCGGTCCTGATGGATGCCGCCGGTCTCGACCCGACCGTCGTCAATGGCGGCATTATCGACGCCTACAAGTCCAATGCGAAAATCGGTTCTGGCCAATGGATGGCCGTGGAGGCGGACGAAAGCGACGGTTCCTTCCTGAAATTCCCCGCCACGGCCGTCATCGTCACCAATATCGACCCGGAGCATCTCGAGCACTACGGCGGGAGTTTCGATACGCTGCGCGATGCCTTCTATCAGTTCGTCGAGAACCTGCCTTTCTACGGGTTCGCGGTGCTGTGCATCGATCACCCCGAAGTGCGCCGCCTGGCCGAGCGCGTCGAAAACCGGCGGGTGATCACCTATGGCCGCTCGCAGGACGCGCAGGTTCGGGTCAGCGGCGAACATGCGGCGCCGAGCGGGACCACTTTCGATCTGGAATTCGCCATTCCCGGTCAACCGCGCAAGCGCTGGTCCGATATCGTCCTGCCCATGATGGGCGAGCATAATGTGCTCAATGCCTGCGCCGCGCTGATCACGGCGCGCGAGATCGGGCTGGAGGAGGCCGCGGGAAAGACCGCCCTGGCCGGTTTCGGCGGCGTGAAGCGGCGCTTTACCGTGACAGGCAAGTGGGAGGGAGCGACCATTGTGGACGATTACGGCCATCACCCGGTCGAGATCGAAGCGGTGCTGAAAGCCGCACGCCAGGCATCGACCGGCAAGGTGATCGCCATCATGCAGCCGCATCGCTATACGCGCCTGCGCGATCTCTTCGACGATTTCGCCGCCTGCTTTGCCGAAGCCGACAGCGTACTGATCGCCGATGTCTATGCCGCGGGCGAGGGCCACCTCGCCGGCTTCGACCGTGATCATCTCGTCGCTGCTATTGCGAAAAACGGCAAGAGCGACGTGACCGGCGTGACGCGCGAGAGCGTCGCGGCGGAAGTCGCCAGGCGCGCGGGCGAGGGCGATGTCGTCGTCTGCCTCGGCGCGGGCGACATCACGCAATGGGCCTACGACCTGCCGGGCGAGCTGGAGGCGCTGGGATGAGTCTGGTCGAACGCCTCCCCGAAGTTCGCGGCAAATACCTCGAGAACGCGCCGCTCAAGGACGTGACCTGGCTGCGTGTGGGCGGGCCGGCGGACGTGCTTTACCTGCCGGCTGACGAAGCGGATCTTTCGCGTTTCCTGGCCGAGACGCCGGAGGATATTCCGGTGACCGTGCTGGGCGCGGGTTCGAACACGCTGGTGCGCGATGGCGGCGTGCCGGGCGTGGTCATCCGCCTCACTGGCGCGTTCGCGAAGACCGAGGCGCTCGACGGAAACCGGCTGCGGGCGGGCTCGGGGGCGCTCGACAAGATGGTCGCGAAAGCGGCGGCCAAGGCGGGCATTGCCGGTCTGGAATTCTTCGTCGGCGTACCCGGCACGATCGGCGGGGCGCTACGCATGAATGCCGGCTGCTACGAGCAGGAGACGCGCGACGTGCTGGTCGAGGCGGTGGCGCTGGACCGCATGGGCCGCCGTATCATCGCGACGCCGGAGGAGCTGGCCTATTCCTATCGCCATTGCGAGGCGCCGGAGGACTGGATCTTCACGGAGGCGGTCTTTCAGGGAACCTCCGACGATCCGGCGGCGATTTCCGAGCGGATGGACGCCATCACCGCACGGCGCGAGAGCACGCAGCCGATCCGCGAAAAGACGTCCGGTTCGACCTTTGCCAACCCCGATCCGCCAGGAACGCCGGATCAGCGCAAGTCCTGGCAGCTCATCGACAGTGTCGGGGGCAGGGGCTATCGCGTTGGCGGCGCTCATTTTTCCGAGCAGCACTGCAATTTCCTCATCAATGACGGTAGCGCAAGCGCCGCCGATCTGGAGGATTTGGGGGAAGAGATACGCAGACGCGTGAAAGAGAAAACGGACATCGACCTGCGCTGGGAGGTCAAGCGCATCGGGGTTCGTGAAGAGGGACAGACATCATGACCAATCCGCTCGTCAGTGCGGTTCAGCCGATCCGCGAAAAGCATCTGGAAGCCTATACCGCTTGGCTCGATGAGATGCGCGCCCAATACCCGGACGGCGTGATCGAATACGCACACCCTATCCGGACCGATCAGAACGCGATCGGCGGCTATTATCGCGTCGACTTCGCGCCCAGCGTCGGGGCGCAGCCGGAGTTTCGTGAGTTCCGCTTCGAAGAAATGCTCGGTTTCAAGCCCTGGACCGGCCCGATCGGCCAGTTCGAGCTCATGCTCAATCCCTTCCGCTGGGATTGCGCCGTGTTCCAGCTGAATGGCGGCATGTGGCACGATGCGGCACTTGCTGGCTGGCTAGAGCGCTGGTTCGGCATGGCAGGTGGCGAGCCGAAGCCGTCGCCGACGGATCGCCCGGGCGGCGTCATCCATTCCATCGTCCGCGACGGACTGGCCCTGCATGTCGATTTCGGTTCCGCGCACCCGCAGGCGTTCAGCGATCTTGTCGAACTGGCGCTGCAGAGCGGGGCGACCCGGCTCTCCGTTCATGACGAGACGCTCCAGGCGCGGCAGAAGGCATCGCTTCAGTAGACGAAGCATCCGGCCGGTCGGCCCAGCGTGAGGTAACAAGATGAGCAAGCGGATCGCAGTCCTGTTGGGTGGCCTCTCGCCGGAGCGCGACGTGTCGCTCGTGTCCGGCAAGGCCTGTGCCGATGCCCTGCGCGCGAAAGGGTATGACGTCGTCGAGATCGATCCGACGCGCGCGCTCTACAACCAGCTGGAAGAGGCGCAGCCGGATATCGTTTTCAATGCGCTGCACGGCGAATGGGGCGAGGACGGTCTGGTCCAGGGCGTCCTCGAGCATTTCGGCAAGCCCTACACCCATTCCGGCGTCCTCGCCTCGGCCCTGGCCATGGACAAGCAGAAGGCCAAGGATGTGTTGCGCGCCGCAGGCATTCCCTGTCCGGAAGGCTTCATCGCCAATCGTTTCGAGGCGGCGAAATCACATGCCATGAAGCCGCCCTATGTCGCCAAGCCGAATGCCCAGGGCTCGTCGGTCGGCGTGCATATCGTGCTGGAAGGCGCCAACCGTCCGCCGGCCGAACTGGGGTCCACGGCCTGGGCGCTGGGCGATGAGGTGCTGATCGAGCGCTATATCGCCGGCCGCGAGCTCACCGTGGCGGTGATGGAGGAGAAGCCGCTCTGCGTCACCGAGATAAAGCCGAACACCACCTTCTATGATTACGAAGCCAAATATTCTGCCGGTGGCTCCGATCATATTTTACCGGCTCCTGTCAGCGACGAGATCGCCGAACTGGCCAGGGAACTCGCGCTGAAAGCCCATAAAGCGCTCGGATGCCGGGGGCTGACGCGGTCTGATTTTCGTTACGATCCGGAAAACGACACGCCTCTATGGTTACTCGAAATTAACACCCAACCGGGCATGACTCCGACATCTCTTGCGCCCGAACAGGCGCAGTATTGCGGGATCGAGTTTACGGATCTCGTTCAATGGATGGCGGAGAATGCGTCGTGTCTAAGGTGAGGCGTGGCGGGTCGCGAAAGACGACCCGGCGCAAGTCCAAGCCCAGATCCGCCGCGGTGTCCGCACCGCGGCGTTTTCGTAACTGGGCGGAAGCCCAGTTCAGGGGTGCGCGATATCGACTGGCGAATGCTGCCCGGCTGGGCAGTCTGGCCATTGCCGGCCTCGCGGCTGCAGTGATCGGCGGGCTTGTACTCTTCGGTCAGCTGGGAAATGTGACCGGTTATGTGCGCACCTCCGTCGAGACCCGCCTGGCCGATGCCGGCTTCGCGGTGCGCGCCATCGACGTGACCGGCGCCTGGGGCGACGAGGCCCGCACCATCATAGCCGCGACCGGTCTGTCCGGCGGCCAGTCCATCTTCTCTGTCGACCCGGACGAGGTCCGTACCCGCGTCGAGGCATTGCCCGGCGTCCACACGGCCCGGGTTGCCCGCCTTCTGCCGGACCGGATCGCCATCGTCGTCGACACACGCGAGCCCTATGCGCTCTGGCAGGTTGACGGACAGCTGTCTGTCATCGATCGCGACGGCGTGGTGCTGTCCCAGGCCGATGTCATGGACCCGCCGGACCTGCCGCTCGTTGTGGCGGAAGGCGCGAACGAGGCTGTCGTCGAGATCGTCGAGGCGCTGGAACACTATCCGGCCGTCCGCGAGCGCGTGGTCGGCGCGGTCCGGGTGGGCGACCGCCGCTGGAATTTGCGCCTCGACAGCGGTGCAGACGTGAAATTGCCCGAGGGGGATGTCTCCGCCTCGATCGCCATCCTCGCCCGGCTCCAGGCCGAGCGGGGCGTGCTGCGGCTCGCTGCGGAGAGTTTCGATCTTCGCGGCGAAGGTGAATTGGTTGTACGGGCCCTGCCGGAACGGGCAGAGGCGGCCGGCATGCGGGAGCTTTAAGCGTGAGTGTGTTCAGTTTTCTCCGGTCCCAGTCGTCCAGCGCCGTTTCCGGTGGCAAGTCCTCGGGCGGTGTTTGCGCCGCGCTGGATGTCGGCTCGTCCAAGATTGCCTGCTTCATCGCCAAGACCGACCAGACCATTGCCGGTCCGCGCCCCCGCGTGGTCGGCGTCGGTCACCAGTCCAGCCGGGGCGTTCGTGCCGGCGCCGTGGTCGACATGGACGGCGCGGCCGAGGCGATCCGCAATGCCGTGGAACAGGCCGAGCGCATGGCCGGCCTCGCCGTGAACTCCGTCACCGTGACCCTCTCATCCGGCCAGCCCAGCTCCACGCGTCTGGCCGCCGAAATCGATCTCCCGCAGCGCGAAGTGACCGAGCGCGAGTTGAGCCGTCTGCTCAACGGTGCGCTGTCCGAGTTTGAAGTGGAGGACCGCGTCGTCCTGCACGCCATCCCGCTGGCCTGGTCGGTCGACGATCATCGTGGCATTCGCGATCCGCGCGGCATGTTCGGCCGCACGCTGGGCGTCGAAGTCCATGTCATCACCGCAGCCGTCGGTCCGCTGCGCAATCTGCTGACCTGCGTCGAGCGCTGCCATTTCGACCTCAAGGGCGTGGTTGCCACGCCGTACGCATCGGGTCTGTCGGCCCTGGCCGATGACGAAGTCCTGCTCGGTGCCACCCTGATCGATATGGGTGCCGGAGCGACCACGGCGGCGGTCTTCGCCGAGGGCGCGCTGTTGCATATCGATGCGGTCCCGGTCGGCGGTTCGCATGTGACGTCTGACGTGGCGCGCGGCCTGTCCACGCCGCTGGCCGCTGCCGAGCGGCTCAAGACGCTCTACGGATCGGCGCTGGACAGCCCGGAAGACGATCAGCAGATGATCGAGATCCCTTGCGTTGCGAGTGAGGGCGGGGCCGCCTTCGAGAGTGCGCCGCGCTCCCTGCTCAATTCCATCATCCGGCCGCGGCTGGAAGAGACATTCGAACTGATCCGCGACCGGCTCGATGCAGCCGGTGTCGGCAAGACCTCCGGACGCCGTCTTGTGCTGACGGGCGGCGGGGCGCAGTTGCCCGGTGCGTCGGAGCTGGCGGCACGGGTCTTCGGCAAGCAGGTGCGGATATCCGGACCGAGCGGTGTAACCGGTCTCGGCGATGCCGTCTCCGGGCCCGCCTTCAGTGCCGTCGCCGGTATCGTGCGCCGCGAAACGCGGGGTGCTGCAGAAGCGATTTCCGGACCGCCCCGCCTGGGCGGATTCAGTCTCGCCGCACGCCGTCACCGCGGCGATGCGGGGCAGGGCAAGGCCGCGTCCATGTGGCGCTGGTTCGCCGAGAGTTTCTGAATTCGGACGCGATCTGCAACTTCATAATCAATTACCGGCTGCCCCGCAGACAGGCAGTAGCGATGAGCGGTACTATGCCCGCCTAAGCTGCATTTCATATGAGCCATGTCTGCTAACGAAATTATCCCGCACCCCGCGGAGCGATACGCCGAGGCCCGCATCATAGGTCACGAGGACTGGCAGTCCGCGGTCGAGATGATCGAGGACCTGCTGGAGGTGCTCGATCGTGAGCGCTGGGACCGCGTCTTCGTCGACATGAGCGATGCGGTCGTGCGTCTGTCGGCGCGCGAAGCTGTCGATCTTGCTGCATTCATGACCAATTTTTACATGAGCAAGGTCGCGGTCGCGTTTATGGCCCCCGCAGATCCCGATGTGCGGGCTGCCGAAGCCGTGCAGGCATTGGCGGGCAGCCTGTCCGATCATGGTCACGAAGTCTGCTTCATCCGCAACCATGCCGAGCGCAGCGTATGGGCCAGCCAGGGTGCGCTCAAGACCGGAACCTGAGCGTGTCACGCTAGCGCAACGCAATTGCTGACAGATGTTTAATTCCTGTCCGCCAGCTCCCGGAATTTAACCCCTGCTTAAGCGTCTCGGAGCGAAACTGTGGTGAATCACCGTTAACCACTCCAGTTTCGATCGCGGGGTCCCCCATGACGCTGAATCTTTCCATCCCTGAAACGACCGAATTACGGCCGCGCATCGTCGTGTTCGGTGTCGGTGGCGCCGGTGGGAATGCGGTCAACAACATGATCGAGTCGCAGCTCGAAGGCGTCGACTTCGTGGTTGCCAATACCGACGCCCAGGCGCTCACGCGTTCGAGCGCCGAGAAGCGCGTCCAGATGGGCGCCTCGATCACGGAAGGTCTCGGCGCAGGCGCCCGTCCGGAAGTGGGCGAACAGTCGGCCGAAGACTCCATCGACGAAATCCGCGAGCACCTGTCCGGTGCGCACATGGTGTTCATTACCGCCGGTATGGGGGGCGGTACGGGCACGGGGGCAGGACCGGTCGTGGCGCGCGCCGCCCGCGAGCTGGGCATCCTGACGGTCGGTGTGGTGACCAAGCCGTTCCATTTCGAGGGCTCGCGCCGCATGAAGCTGGCCGAGGCCGGCATCGAACAGCTCCAGGATCATGTCGACACGCTGATCGTGATCCCGAACCAGAATCTCTTCCGCATCGCCACCGAGAAGACGACCTTCGCGGAGGCCTTCTCCATGGCCGACCAGGTCCTGCATTCCGGCGTACGCGGTATTACCGACCTGATGGTCATGCCGGGCCTGATCAATCTCGACTTCGCGGACGTTCGTGCCGTGATGAACGAGATGGGCAAGGCGATGATGGGGACGGGCGAAGCGTCCGGCGAGAAGCGCGCCGTGGAGGCTGCGCAGGCCGCCATTTCCAATCCGCTGCTCGACGACGTGTCGATGAAGGGCGCCACCGGCGTGCTCATCAACATCACCGGCGGCTACGACATGACGCTCTATGAAGTCGACGAGGCGGCCAACGAGATCCGCTCGGAAGTCGACCCGGAAGCAAACATCATTGTCGGCTCGACCTTCGACGAGACCATGGAAGGGTCCATGCGCGTCTCCGTCGTCGCGACGGGTATCGACGCTGAAGCGGTCGCCGCGGCCGATCCGCGTGCGGCACGCACCCGTGCTGCTGCCCCGTCGACCCAGGAACGCTCCAGCCCGAACGACGCCATCCTGCCTTGGAAGCGGACGAATTCGGACCGTCCGGGCCGTCTTGCTGCGGAAACGCGGGCCGAGCCGCTCGTGCGCCGCACCATGGATGAGACGCCCGAGGAGACGGTCCAGGCGGCCGAGCCGGCTCCGGAGCCCGAGCCGGAGCAGATTCCGCTGCAACGTGCCGTCGGCGCCGAGGAACTCTCCGACGCGATCGCCGAGAATGAAATTCGTACCAGCCAGGACCCGTATATCTCCGAAGTTCGCACGACGGACGATACGCGCCAGGCGCGTGCCGAAGCGCCGCGTGTCGTCCAGGACCAGGCGCGTCTGGCCCAGGAAGCGGCGAACCTGAACGCCCGTTACGAAGAGCGCCGCTCCAAACAGGCCCCGGAAGCACAGTCTGAGGAGCCCAAACGCGGCTTTTCGCTCTTCGGCCGCCGCCGCAAGCCGGTCGAGCCTGCACCGAAGGCGGCGCCGGTCAACAAGAGCGCGCCTGTCCAGTCGACCCAGCGACCGGCATCCGGCGATCTTTTCGGCGACAGCCTCGAGGAAGGGGATCTGGAAATTCCGGCCTTCCTGCGACGCCAGGCGAACTGATTTTTCGGTCAAATCCGAAATGCAAAGGCCCGCCGGGGAAACCGGCGGGCCTTCTGCGTTGAAGGGCTTTGCTGCGTGCGCGTAACAAAGCGCAACAATGCTTTAATTGAATGCAGACCGGCGCTGGTGTTTTGTGCAGTCTGAGAGAGGCGGCCCTGTGCCGTCGGACGTAAACCATAAGCAAACGGCACGTGTTCCAGTGATTAACCGGCATACATTGGCGGCCCCCGTAGTTTGTGCAGGCATCGGCCTGCACAGCGGAGAACGGGTTCGCATGGCGATGCACCCGGCGCAGGCCGGTGCGGGCATTGTTTTCCAGCGCTCGGACATCACGGACCGCAATAATCGCATCGAAGCACGTGCCGACGCCGTTTGCGAAGTGCGTCTCGGAACGACGATCGGCAATGCCGAAGGCGTCACCATCGCGACCATCGAACACCTTATGGCGGCACTTGCCGGTCTGGGTATCGACGATGCCGTGATCGAGATCGACGGGCCCGAGCTTCCGGTCATGGACGGTTCGTCCGGTCCGTTCGTCGATCTCATCCGCCAGGTCGGACTGAAGTCTCACGCCATGCCGCGCCGCGCCATCCAGGTCCTGCGCCCTGTCACCGTCGATGCCGACGATCGCTGCGTCAGCTTCCTGCCGGCCCTGCGCCCGGCCATCGAGGTCGAGATCAGCTTCGAGCACGAGGCCGTCGGTCGCCAGGCCTGCGTCTTCGACATCACGCCGGACATTTTCAGCGACAAGATCGCCAAGGCCCGGACCTTCGGTTTCCGCAAGGATTACGAAGCGCTTCTGGCTGCCGGTCTGGCGCGTGGCGGTTCGATGGACAATGCCGTGGTGCTCGACGAAACGGGAATCGCCAATCCGGAAGGTCTGCGCTTCAAGGACGAATTCGTCCGCCACAAGGCGCTCGATGCGCTGGGCGACCTGTATCTCGCCGGCGCGCCGATCATCGGCTGCTATCGCGCCGAGCGCCCGGGGCACGCGATCAACAACCAGGCCGTCCGCGCCTTGCTGGCCGACAAATCCGCCTGGAAATGGGTGAATATGCGCGACGACGTCCATGCGGATGTCGCGCTCGCCCAGTCGTGATTTTTGCCACACTGGCCACTTCGCGCTGACGTGGCACTTTTGCAGCAGCCAATCATCCGCTACAACGCCTTATGAACGGGTGGCCCTTCGGCCGCCACAGCTATTGAGCCGTGTCCATATGACCCTTTCGTCGCGTTTGTTGTTGCCGCTTGTCGCTTCTTCCGTTCTGGCTGCCTGTGCCAGCGGACCGGATACGTCCGTCGCCTATGTCGAGCGTCCTGCGGAGACGATCTACGCGGCCGCCTTCGAGGCCATGGACAGCAATCAGTACCGTCTTGCCGCCGCGATGTTCGACGAGGTCGAGCGCCAGCACCCCTATTCGGAGTGGGCCCGCCGCTCCATGCTGATGGCCGCCTTTGCGAACTACCAGGCGAATAATTACGAGGAAGCGATTTCGGATGCCGAGCGCTTCATCTCGCTGCACCCGGGCAATCGCAACGCGCCCTACGCCTATTACCTGGTAGCGGTCTGCCATTTCGAGCAGATCATGGATGTCGGTCGCGACCAGGCTGCGACCCAGCAGGCGATGGCCGCCCTGCAGCAGGTGGTGCGCCGCTATCCGGACAGCCGCTATGCGACGGATGCGCGGCTGAAGATCGACATGACGCGCGACCACCTCGCCGGCAAGGAGATGACCATCGGCCGCTGGTATCTGCGCCGCAACTACCATCTCGCCGCGATCAACCGTTTCCAGAACGTGCTGCGCGATTACGGGACGACCTCGCATGTACCGGAAGCCCTGCATCGCCTCGTCGAGGCGAATGTCGCGCTCGGCGTCGACCATGAGGCCCGCCAGGTCGCGGCCGTGCTCGGCTACAATTTCCCGGGCAGCGAATGGTATGAGCGCAGCTACGCGCTTCTGACCCGCGAGGGTATCGCCACCGACGATCTTGTCGACCAGAGCGACCCGACCTTCCTCGAACGGGCGATGCGCCGCCTCTTCGGCTGATCCGGCAGGGGGTCGCGAACGCGCTCAATGCTGCTTTCCCTCTCGATCCGCAATATCGTTCTGATCGACGCGCTCGATGCGGTCTTCGAGGGCGGGCTGTGTGCCCTGACCGGTGAGACCGGCGCCGGCAAATCCATCCTGCTCGGCGCTCTCGGTCTGGCCGCTGGCGAACGCGCAGACCGTGCGCAGGTACGGTCCGGTGCCGATGAGGCCCGGGCGACCGCCGAATTCGACCTGCCCGACAATCATCCGGCGCGCGCGCTTCTGGACGAGGCCGGGATCGTCGTTGAACCCGGCGAATCCCTGATCCTGCGCCGGCGTCTGTCCGAGGACGGCCGCAGTCGCGCCCATATAAACGACCAGCCGGCCAGTATCGGCCTTCTGCGCCAGCTTGGCGATGTCCTCGTCGAAGTGCATGGCCAGCATGACGGCCGTGGCCTGATGGATCCGAAATCGCACCGTGGCTATCTCGATGCTTTCGCCGGGCATGACGCGCTGATCGCGGCCACGCGCAAGTCCTGGCGCGAACTGGCCGCCGCGCGCGCGCGGCTGGACGAGCTGGTCCGCGCCAATCGCGCCTCCGACGAAGAACAGGAATTCCTGACCCACGCGCTGGAAGAGGTGTCCCGCCTCGACCCCAGGACCGGGGAGGAGCAGGCGCTGGCCGAAGAGCGGCAATTCCTCCAGGGCGCAGAACGCGCGGTCGGCGATCTCCAGGACGCTCAGCAGGCACTGGCTGGTGATGGCGGCGGGCTGGAAGGCCGGCTCAATGCCGCGCTGCGCGGGCTTGAGCGTGTGCGTGATCATATCGGCGAAGGCGGCGGCAGCGCCGGGGAGGCGCTGGAGCGCGCTTCTGGTGCGATCGACCGCGCCCTGATCGAGTTCGCCGAGGCGGAGGATGCGCTCTCAGACGCTGCTCAAGCCTTCGATGTCGAGCCCGGGCGTCTGGAAGCGGTCGAGGAACGGCTCTTTGCGTTGCGCGGCCTGGCCCGCAAGCACGAGGTCGAAGTCGAGGAGCTGCCGGCCCTGCATGCCCGTCTCGCGGATCAGCTGGATGCCATCGAGAATGCGTCGGGTCGTATCGCCGAGGCCGAAAAGGCCGTCGCGGCAGCTCGGGCCGTCTATGACGATGCCGCCCACGCGCTGACGCGCAGCCGCCGGCAGGCCGGCGAGGCGCTGGCCGAGGCCGTCGCGGCTGAGCTGCCTCCGCTCAAGATGGAGAAGGCCCGCTTCCGCGTCTCCATCGCGACCGACCCGGACCGTGCCGGGCCGGACGGGGCCGACAGCATCGCTTTCGAAGTGGCCACCAATCCCGGTTCGCCCTTCGGCCCGCTGGACAAGATCGCCTCGGGTGGCGAGCTGTCTCGATTCGGCCTGGCCCTGAAAGTGGCTCTGGCCGGGGACGATACCGGTCTGGTTCTGGTATTCGACGAGGTCGACCAGGGCGTGGGCGGTGCCGTGGCCGATGCCGTCGGCCGCCGCCTCAAGCGGCTGGCGAAGGCGGGCCAGACGCTGGTCGTCACGCACTCGCCGCAGGTGGCCGCGGTCGCCGACCATCACTGGCAGATCGTCAAGGATGATGATGGACGGGGCGGTGTCCGCACGACGCTGATCCGGCTCGAGGGCGAGGCGCGCCGCGAGGAGATCGCGCGCATGCTCTCCGGTGCCGACATCACCGATGCGGCGCGCGCCCAGGCCGATGCCCTGATGGCTGTGGACGCCTGAGCGCCAGACGCGCCGACAGCTTGATGGTGCCGTCCAAGCCCGTAAAACGGGAGGGGACCTGCCCGTAACGAGTCGAAAAGGCCGCCGCCCAGATGAGCGCACTCAAGGATGTCGATCAGCTGACCGAAGCCGAAGCCCGTGCCGAGCATGCGCGTCTGGCGAAGGAAATCGCGAAACACGACAAGGCCTATTACCAGAAGGATGCGCCGGTCATCTCGGACGCGGCCTACGACACGCTCCGCCAGCGACTGGAAGCGGTCGAGGCGCGCTTTCCCGATCTCGTCGACCTGTTCAGTCCGACCCAGCGGGTGGGGGCGGCGCCGTCGGGCAAGTTCGGCGAGATCCGTCATGCCGTGCCCATGCTTTCTCTCGGCAATGCCTTCAACGATGATGACGTGGCCGATTTCGTCGGGCGTATCCGGCGCTTCCTCGGGCTGGGCGAAGCGGACGTCGTTGCGATCACGGCGGAGCCGAAGATCGACGGGTTGTCGGCCAATATCCGGTACGAAAAGGGCCGCCTGAAATACGGCGCCACGCGCGGGGACGGCCAGACCGGCGAGGACGTGACTCAGAACCTGCTCACCCTCGACGATATTCCCGAAACCCTGCCTGGCGAGGGCTGGCCCGACGTGCTGGAAGTGCGCGGCGAGGTCTATATGAGCCATAGCGACTTCGCGGCGCTCAACGAGCGCCAGGAGGCGGCGGGCAAGCCGGCCTACAAGAATCCGCGCAATGCGGCGGCCGGCTCTTTGCGCCAGATCGATCCGAAGATGACGGCGCAGCGCCCCTTGCGCTTTTTCGCCTATGCCTGGGGCGAGCTGAGCGAACCGCTTGCCGGGACCCAGATGGGCGCGGTCGCGCGCCTCGGCGAGCTCGGTTTTCCGATCAATCCGCTCATGCAGCGATGCGAGGGAATCGAGGACATCCTGGCCGTCTATCGCGATATCGAAGCCCGGCGCGCGACGCTCGACTACGATATCGATGGCGTGGTCTACAAGGTCGACCGCCTGGACTGGCAGGAGCGGCTGGGCTTTGTAGCCCGCGCGCCGCGTTGGGCCATCGCCCACAAATTCCCGGCCGAACAGGCGACCACCGTGCTGGAAGCGATCGATATCCAGGTCGGCCGCACTGGATCGCTCACGCCTGTCGCCAGGCTTGCACCGGTGACGGTCGGCGGCGTCGTGGTCTCCAATGCGACGCTGCACAATGAGGACGAGATCCAGCGCAAGGACGTACGTATCGGCGATACGGTGGTGGTGCAGCGCGCCGGCGATGTGATCCCGCAAATCGTCCGCGTCGTCGATCCGGAGCGCGCGGAGCGTGGTGAGCCCTACTCATTTCCCACGGATTGCCCGGTCTGCGGCTCCCAGGCCGTGCGCGAGCACGATCCCAAAACCGGCAAGCTCGATGCGGTACGGCGCTGTACGGGCGGCCTGATCTGCGCGGCGCAGCTCAAGGAGCGGCTCAAGCATTTCGTCTCACGCAAGGCTTTCGACATCGAGGGGCTGGGCATCAAGCAGATCGAGGCCTTCCAGGCCGAGGGTTTGATCGCCGAGCCGGCGGATATCTTCACGCTGAAACGGCGCAACGAGGCGGGCGAGATCGAGCCGCCATTGCAGGAGCGCGAAGGGTTCGGCGAAACCAGCGTGGCCAATCTTTTCGCGGCTATCGAGGAGCGCCGCACGATCGTGCTGCATCGCTTCCTCAATGCCCTCGGCATTCGTCATCTCGGCGAGAACACGGCCCAGCTCCTGGCGCGGACCTATACCAGCTGGAGCGGCTTTCGCGCTGCGGCGGAGCATTTGTCGGACGATGCGGTGCGCGCTGAAATGATGGGCATTGACGGGATCGGAAATGCCGTGGTCGAGGCACTGGAACAATATTTCGACGAGCCGCATAATCGCGACCTGCTCGATCGTCTGACCGCCGAGCTGACGATCATCGATGCCGAGGCGGTGGCAAATGACAGCCCGGTGGCCGGCAAGACTGTGGTCTTCACGGGGACGCTGGAACGCATGACGCGCGACGAGGCCAAGGCCAAGGCGCAATCGCTCGGCGCGAAGGTTTCGGGTTCCGTCTCGGGCAAGACCGATTATCTTGTTGCGGGTCCGGGGGCCGGTTCGAAGGCGAAGAAAGCCGCAGAGCTGGGAGTCGAGACGCTGACTGAGGACGAGTGGTTCGAGCTGATCGGGGAGGGGTGATGCCAAGTCTATACGTGACCGTCCTGCTGGCGATGCAGACCGCATCCGCCGGCTCCCCCGAATGCGCCATTCTCGACGCGGCGCTGACGAGCGACACCGTGGCGCGCGAGCGTGAGCTGGAAAGCGGTATCGCTGTCTGGGGAACGCCGGACTGGCCCGCTCAGCTCAGCGAGAGCGATCCGGTTTGGCAGTGCCCATTGCCTGATGACATGCGCTGGGAGCGGCAGTCTCCAGATGGTTTTACCGGCGATAGCCGTAGCCTGACCATTCGCGCCGAATGGCCCCTCATCGCGGGGGATACGGCGACGGTGACGCTTCACTACGTGCATTGGGCCCCGTCGGAGGATACGGGCTGGGTCAGCGAAGAAGTCTTCCTACTCGAGCGCGTAGACGGCCGCTGGACTATTACGGCCCGACGCTGGGCCCTGCACGCGGACTAGTCGCGGTCTGGCGCGACCGGGCGGTAGACGCCATCCATGGGCGGGGCATCGCCCTGCGTGGCGAGCCAGGACAGCATGGCGCCGGAGAGGCGGTCCCAGTCGTCCACGCGACAGAAGCCGGGCTCTTCCTCATGCTCGACGATATCGTAATCCTCGCGCACGGCTTCGGAGAGTTCCGCGCAATCGGGCAGGTAATAGGCGGCAACACCGTCCGGGAAAACGCGGACCAGTCCGTAAAGCCAGAACTCCTCGTCCGGGCGCATCACGATGTAAAGACCGTCGGCGATTTCGCGGAAGCGGGCGCCTTCATGCGGGAAATCCGGACTATCGGAATGATAGCGACCGCCGCGATGGACGATCTCGCCGGTCCAGGTGGCTTGGGCGAAGGCGCGACCATCCGGGTGGTGCGGGGTGTGACTGTAATCGCCTTCCGGCAACGGGAAATCGGCCGAGAAACGGCCGATCAGGGCCTCGTCGGAATAAAAGCAGCCGCCCAGAAAGGCGGCTGCTGCAACAACAAGACCTGTCAGGCGCATCAGGGCGTAGCCCCGGCCAGCGGCTCGGTCGCCTTGACCAGCCAGTCGGCGATTTCGCCCTCGACCAGCGGCAGGACGCGCTCGCGCACCATGGCGTGATAGCTGTCCAGCCAGGCCAGTTCCTCCGGCGTCAGCATGTGCAGGTCGATCAGGCCCTTGTGGATCGGTGCCACGGTGAGGGTCTCGAAACCGAGCATGTCGCGATCGCCGCCCGGGATCGGCGCGGCATCGGTGACGTATTGCAGGTTCTCGATCCGGATGCCGTAGCCGTCCGCCTTGTAGTAGCCCGGCTCGTTCGAAACGATCATGCCCGGGACGAGCGGTACGGCATTGGGAGCCTTGGCGATGCGCTGCGGACCCTCATGCACGCCCAGGAAGGCGCCAACGCCATGGCCGGTGCCGTGATCGTAGTCGAAACCGGCCTGCCAGAGAGAGTGGCGGGCAAGCACGTCGAGTTGCGTCCCCGTCGTGCCTTCCGGGAAGCGGACCATGGAAAGAGCGATGTGCCCTTTCAGCACGCGGGTGAACTGCGTGCGCATCTCGGCCGTCGGTTCGCCGATCGGGACGGTCCGCGTGATGTCGGTCGTTCCGTCCGGATACTGGCCGCCGCTATCGACGAGATAGAGCGAGCCCGGGGTCAGTTTGAGGTTGGTCGCTTCGGACACGCGATAGTGCGCGAAGGCGCCATTGCCCTGGGCACCGGAAATGGTGTCGAAGGAGAGATCGCGCAGTTCCGGCAGCTGCTTGCGGAAGGCCTCCAGTGTTTGCGCGGCGCGGATCTCGTCGACCTCGCCGGACTGTGCTTCGGTGTCCAGCCAGTGCAGGAACTTCACGATGGCCGAGCCGTCGCGGATATGCGCCTGGCGGGAGCCCTCGATCTCGGCCTCGTTCTTCGCGGCCTTGGGGCGCATGACCGGGTCTTCCAGTTGCTGCACCTTGGCGCCGCCGGCTTTCAGCTTTTCGAATACCCAGGCCGAGGCCGTGTTCGGGTCGACGCGAACCGTCTTGCCGGCATATTCGCCGAGTCCGTCGCCGAATTCGCTTTCAGGCCGCAGGGCGATCTCGTTGCCGAGATGCGAGCGCGTCTCGTCGCTGATCTTGTCCGGATCGACGAAGAAGGTCGCGGTGCCGTCCCTGTCGATGATGGCAGCCGAGAGCGGCAGGGGCGAGCGGGACACGTCGCCGCCGCGCACATTGAACAGCCAGGCGATCGAGGGCGGTGCGGTGATCACGGCGGCGTCGGCGCCGCCGCGCTGGATGGCGACACCGATGCGATGGCGCTTGGAGGCGTGCTCCTCGCCGGCGAATTCGATCGGATGCGGCTCCACCGCTGCCTTGGGCGGTTCGGGACGATCGGTCCAGGCCTTGTCGACAGGATTTTCGTCCACGGAGACCAGTGTCACACCGGCGCGTGAGGCAGCCGTTTCGAGCAGGGCCAGGGCGGCCGGCGAGTGCAGGCGCGCGTCATAGCCGATCTTCTCGCCCTTGCGTCCGTTTTCCTCGATCCAGCCGTGCAGGCCCTGACCGACCAGATCGGCGTACTCGAAGATGTCGGCATCGACCTGCTGCTTGATCTGCAGGGTATAGCGTCCGTCGACGAAGCACGCGGCGCGGTCCTTCATTACCAGCGCGGCACCGGCGGAACCGGAAAAACCGGTCGCCCAGAGCAGGCGCTCATTGCAGTCCGGCAGATACTCGTTGTCGTACTCGTCCTCGTGCGGGATCAGAAAGCCGTCGAGGCCGAGCGTGTCGAGCGCGGCGCGGATTTTCGGAACATTCTCGCGGCCGAAATGCGGGCCGCCCTTAACGTCGAAAGTCTGGGAAATCATCTGGGTCATGGCGCTGAACCTATGCCTGCTCCGGCGTGCGTTCAATGTTTGTCGTCGGCGGGTCGCGAACCTCATGCATTTGCGCAGGTCCGGCTTGCTGAAGCATGGCTTCGCAGGGCTTCCAAGACAGGGCATGAGGCGTCTGAGTTTTCAGGAGGTTCCCATGCTCTACGGTGTCGACGACTGGCGCTACATGAATGCCAGCTCCATGATCAACCGCGCCATGGAGCGCTCGCGCGAGCGCGCCGGCGTGAAGGCCAAGCCGCGCACGACCGACGTTGACGCCTATCTGGCCAGCAATGGTCTGACGGCCAAACGCCGCTAGCGTGACAGCCGGTCCCGCAGCGGGGCGACCTGACTGCGGCTGACCGGCAAGCCGGATCCGTCCTTCAGCTGCAAACGATAGCGGCTGCCCTCTGAAGCAGTCAGCGCCCGGGCCTCGTCCAGATTGACGGCATGGCTGCGATGAAGCCGGAAGAAGCGGTCTGCCGGCACCGCTTCCAGCAATTGCCCCAGTGACCGGTTGTCCAGGTGCTCGCCGCCTTGGCGCATATGCACTTCGGTATAATTCCCCGCCGCCTTGAAATAGGCGATGTCGGCAAGCTCCACATACACGGTCCGGCCCGTCAGGCTGAGCGCCAGACGATCAGGTGGAGCCGCGGGTTCCGGTAACAGAAACCCCGGATTTCGAATGGCCGGCCAGGCAAACAGAGCCAGGGTGAGGGCGTAAACGCCGCGATCGATGAGGTCGCTTGGCCAGCGCAGGGCATAGGCCGCGATAACGGCGAGGCCGAGCGCGAGTACGCGGCCAGCATGATCGCCGCGCCACAGGAGCCAGAGACCGGCCGAGCTCATTGTCAGCGCCGTCGCCAGCGCCGACTTCCCGTCATATCCCGACATCCAGAGCGCAGCAGCGACGACGAGACCTGTCGTGACGCCGATCCAGCTCAGGGCAATCCGCCCGTCGTCCGCCGGCCAGCGCCGTTGCACGAAGCGCAGGAGCGCCAGTCCGAACAGCGACAGACCCAGCAGGCTGACCGCCTGTCGCGGCTGGTGCCAGTCATAAGGGTAGTTGATCCAGGACCGGCTGATTTCCGCGAGCCCGGCCAGGATCAGTCCGCCCATGCCCGCGATCAGCCAGTAGCCCCGCCTGTCGGCGGTTCTGTGTGTGCGCAGACCGAGTGTCAGGAGCAGGGCGATCAGGGCACTTCCGGTGACCACAAGCGGAAGGTAGTAGCGGACCGGGCGGCGTGCATCGGGATTATAGGGGATGATCAGAAAAGCCTGGACCAGGGTGTGAGGCCGGTAGCCGGCGTGGTGGCTGGACAGGCGCAGGGCGATCCAGTTGCCCTCGTCACGGATCAGGCGGCCCGGAATGGCGATCACGCTCTCGATGGGGCCGGCGGTCTCCGCTTCCGCCGATGCGCCGGGCATGCCCTTCGTGCCGACAATCTCGCCATTCACCATGATCTCGGCCGAGAACGGGCCGGTCAGCAACACCGCCGGCGGTGCGCCGTCGCGGGCGAGGGGCGCGTCTTCCCAGATCAGCCAGGCCTCATCGTCCGGACGTTCCACCGCACGAAAGCGCATCAACTGCCCCGATTGCGGGTCGGACTGCCATCGATCGAGGCCGTCCGGGCCTGTGACGTGGCGGACCTCGCCGGGTGCATCGAAGGCGATCTGCGGCTGCGGAATGAAAAGCAGCGCGACCAGGACCAGGGCGCACAGGCCCAGGGCCTCCAGGATCGGGCGGGTCGTCCGCAACCGGTTGAGCCATTCATCCAGCATATGAGCCATTCAGCCGATTTCACTTTCTTCACAGGGGCTTGGTGGCGTCAATCCGGCGAACCCCGATGGTGAACTCAAACACAGGATAAAGCATGTTGATGTCCAGAAGTCAGCTGAGCGCTGCGCTCGGCGCCGTCCTTCTTCTCTCGTCTGCCGGCAGTTCGGTGACCGGCCCGGCAATGGCGGTCTCCGACCGGGAACCCGATCCGCGCGCTGTCGAGGCCCAGGCGATCTTCGACGCCATGGCAGCGGAATACCCCGCGCTCAACGCAACGGTCATGATCGAGGGCGAGATCGTCTGGGAAGCCGAAGGCGGGATCAACCGCCTTCCGGGCGATGGCGTGTCCCGGGATTACAATGTCTATTCGGTCGCCAAGCTGATGGTGGCGCTTGCCTATCTGCGCCTGGAGCAGACACAGGGCCTGGATCTCGCCACGCCGGTTCGCACGATCGATCCGGGCCTGCCGGCGCATTATGACGGTGTCACGCTGCGGGCGCTGATCGACCACCGTGCGGGCGTGCGGCACTATTCTTCCGAGGCAGACTGGATCGAATTTTCCGAACGCCGCTGCGATGTTCCGGCGGATGCGCTGGGACATTTCATCGAGGATCCGCTCGATCCGGCGCCGGATGGCGAAGCAGAATACTCGACCTTCGGCTATGTCCTGCTCTCGCACCTTCTGGTCCGGATTGCCGGGGCGGATACGTTCGACGCGGCCATGCGGGAGGTGCTGGGCGAGGCCTATACGGCGCACCGGGACAGCGAGATGGCCGACAAGGCCGCCAACTGGATCGACCTGGGCAACGGGCTTGTGCAGGTCGATGGCCTGTCGGCCGAGTGCAAGTTCGGCGGCGGTGGTCTGCTGGCCAGCTCACGCGACTTGGCCGTCATGCTGGATACGGTCGCGGCGGGCGAGCTTTTCGACCCTGCGCGTCTCGGCGAGGAGACCGGACACTGGGCCGGCTATGCGCAGGATACGGGCGTTCATTTCGCGGCACATTCCGGTGGGTCGCCTGGCGGCCGGGCCTTCATGGTCACCTTCGTGGAGCCGCGCGTATCCGTCGCCGTGACGGCCAATGCCGACGGACCGAATTTCTACGATCTCTCCCTCGCACTGGTCAGGCTTTTCTCGGCGCCGGGCGGCGACGCGGAGTAGGTATCACCCCGTATCAGGCGCGGACGGCGACCAGGGTTTCCCAGCCCTCGATCGGCGTTTGCCGGCTGACGGTGAGGCCTGCATTATCGTAGGCCTCCCGCACGGCCGCTTCCTGCTCGGTGAGAAGGCCGGACAGGATGACCTTGCCGCCCGGTGCGAGCGCGTTCGCGATGCCGGGGGCAAGCTCGACCAGAGGGCCGGCGAGGATATTGGCGAAGATCAGCTCGAACCGCCGCCCGGCCAGCTTCTCGTGGTCGAGCCCCTCGGCGACGAAGCAGTCGATCTCCGGCGTCGCGTTCTTGCGGCAGTTTTCGAGGCTCTCCTCGACCGCCTCCGGATCGATGTCGGAGGCGAGGATTTCGGCCTCCGGCAGGGTTTTCGCCGCGGCGATGGCGAGCGCGGCCGTGCCGCAGCCGAGGTCGAAGACCGTCGCCGGCGTCTCGCCCGCATCGAGCATTCGAGAGAAGGCAATCAGGCAGCCGCGCGTGGTGCCGTGGTGACCGGTACCGAAAGCGGGGCCGGCTTCGATCTCGAGGCCGATCTGTCCGTTACCCACAGCGTCGCGGTCATGCGAGCCGAACAGAGTGAAACGGCCCGCATCCACCGGTTTGAGACCTTCCAGGGACAGCCGCACCCAGTCTTCTTCCGGCATGGGGCCGAACTCGACAGGGATGTCTGCGGCCAGGCCCGAGGCGGCCCGGAAGGCGGCCTCGTCCGGCATGGTCTGGAAAAGCACGTCCAGCCTCGCATCCTCGCCGTCCTCGAAGAGGGACCAGCTGAGAGCGAGCGCCGGCGCGGTTTCGTCCATCCGCTCTGCGACATCGGCAAGCGTGGTGAAGTCGGCGCGGGCGGTCAGTCGCCAGAGTGTGCTCATGGATCGGTCCTTGCGGCTGGGTTCGCGCGGGTTTGGACCGAAGCTGTTTCAATATCAACCTGCATGTCAGCTCAAAAAAAGAGGGCCCGGCGATGCCGGGCCCCAATGGAGGGAGGGGGAATTTCCCTTCAATGAAGACGTTTACTGGGTCAGCCGGATGCCGAATTCGAGAATGTGGCTGTCATTCTCGATATCGAGGCTGGTGGGGAAGAGAATGGAGTTGGTCTCCACATCGCCCGTCGTGCGGTACCGATAACCGCCGAAGAGATCCATATTGTCGTTGATCTCGTAGCTGGCGCCGAACATGGCCTGGAAAAGTGTGCCCATTTCCGAGTCGTCGATAATGCCAATTCCGGACGGGCTGTACTCGACCTTGACCTCGGCCAGACCGATGCCCGCCCCGACATAAACGTCGAAGGTGGAATTTTGGATTGGGAAATCGTAATAGCCGTTCACCGAAAGGGCCCAGGTCGTGATGTCGCCCTGCCCGTCGGCGACCAGGTCGGCCACGGTCATGCCGAGCGGGGTGGCGCCGGTGACGAGGACAGCCGCGTCGGCTGAGCCGATCGAGCTTCCGCCGACATTGACGCCGGTATGCGTGTCGACATCGGCCTCGCTGTAAGAGACTTCGATCTCGCCGCGCCAATTGCTGTGATAGCTGTAGCCGAACGCGCCTGCGAGGAAGACGCCGCTGTCGAATTCGGTCGACCAGTCGACGCTTGAGCCGGAGGGCCAGACTGTGCCCGGCGCGATGCTCACACCGTCGCCGGTTATGAAGTCGCGCGTCAGTGCGCCGGAATTGTCGCTGTCATTCTGGAAATTGAAGCCCGCACTTCCGGAGAGATAATAGTCCTGCGCACTGGCGCCGGCGGTCAGCGCGGCGGCCGCGGCAAGGCTTGCGGTCACAGGAAACAGAAAGCGTGGCATGGGGTCACCCCTCAAATTGCGAATTCCAAGAACCACAAGTCCTACGAAACAACTGAAGGGGCGGGCTAGTCAACAAAAAGTTTTAATTAGAAACTTTGCGTTGTGGGTGGAGAACTGCCGAAATTCCGGAAGCCTGAAGGTCCGGCGATCGGCTTTCGGCAACCGAATTCCGCTCGTGCCCTAAGGCAATTCCCGCAGGAAATTCTCGACGACCTTCTTCTCGCCGGCCTTGTCGAACTTCACGGTGTATTTGGCGCCGTCGGCCTTTTTCACTGTGCCGTAGCCGAACTTGTCGTGGAAGACGCGGTCGCCGTTTCGCCATTTGCCGGTCGTGTCCGAGCCGCCGCTTTCGATCAGCGTGGCCTTGGCATTGATGGTCGGCGCGGATGAGCGCCGGCCTTCGGTCTGGCTGGCCTGATAGCGCTTCCAGCCCGGGCTGGAATAGCTCGATGCCATGGCGTCCGGCTTCTGGCGCACACTCTCGAAACCGGGACCGCCATCATAATAGCCCGTCTCCGATTTCGCCTCGACATGATCGAGCGGAAGCTCGTCGATGAAGCGGGAGGGGATGACGGTCTGCCAGCGGCCATAGATCATCCGGTTGGCGGTGAAGGTGATGATGGCACGTTCGCGGGCCCGGGTGATGCCGACATAGGCGAGGCGGCGTTCTTCTTCGAGCGAACGCGTGCCGCCCTCGTCCAGCGAGCGCTGGGAGGGGAAGACAGTCTCTTCCCAGCCAGGCAGGAAGACGAGCGGAAACTCGAGGCCCTTCGCGCCGTGCAGCGTCATCAGGGAAATCTCTTCATCGTCGGAGACCCGGTCCGCATCGGTTACGAGCGAGACATGCTCGAGATAGGCTTCCAGCGTGTCCCATTCGCCCATGGCGCGGACGAGCTCCTTGAGGTTCTCCAGCCGGCCGGCCGCCTGGGGCGTCTTGTCCTCGCGCCACATCGCCGTATAGCCGCTCTCGTCGAGCACGATCTCGGCCAGCTCGTCCAGCCGGCTCTGTTCGGCCTGCTCGCGCCAGCGGTCGACATCGCGCAGGAAGACCTGAAGTGCCGTGCGCGCCTTGCCGCGGATTTCGTCCGTGCCGCTCATCATGCGGGCGGCCTCGGTCATGGGCACACCGCGCTCGCGCGCGGCGATCGCGATTTTCTGAACCGTGGTGTCGCCAATGCCGCGTTTGGGTGTGTTGACGATACGCTCGAAGGCAAGATCGTCCTGGGGCGAGCGGACCAGGCGCAGATAGGCGTGAGCGTCGCGGATCTCGGCGCGCTCGAAGAAGCGCGGTCCGCCGATCACCTTGTAGGGAAGGCCCAGCGTGATGAAGCGGTCTTCGAAGGCGCGCATCTGCCAGGCGGCGCGCACCAGCACGGCGCAATCGGCATAGGAGCGGTCTGAGGAGACCCAGTTCTCTATCTCCTCGGCAACGAAGCGGGCCTCGGCCTCGCCATCCCAGATGCCGCGAACCTGAACCTTTTCACCCGCCTCGTCCTCGGTCCAGAGCGTCTTGCCCAGGCGCGACCGGTTGGCGGCGATGAGGCCGGAGGCGGCGCCCAGAATGTGCGCGGTCGAGCGGTAATTGCGCTCGAGGCGGATCACCTCCGCGCCCGGGAAGTCTTTCTCGAAGCGCAGGATGTTGTCGACCTCGGCACCGCGCCAGCCATAGATGGACTGGTCGTCATCGCCCACGCAGCAGATATTGTTCGAGCCCTGAGCCAGCAGGCGCAGCCAGAGATACTGGGCGATATTCGTGTCCTGGTACTCGTCGACGAGGAGATAGCGGAATTTCTGGTGATAGAGGCCGAGGACGTCCGGATTGTCCTTGAAGATGTGCAGGGTGTGCAGCAGCAGATCGCCGAAATCGCAGCAATTGAGCGTCTTCAGGCGGTCCTGATAGGTCGCATAGAGGCTCTGGCCGCGCCCTTCGGCGAAGGACCATTTATCCTCTTCATTGAGCTGGCCAGGCAGCAGGCCGCGATTTTTCCAGCCATCGATGACGCTGGCCAGGTGGCGCGGTGTCCAGCGCTTCTCGTCGATACCGGGCTCGGCCTGGATGATCTGTTTCAGCAGGCGCAGCTGGTCGTCCGTGTCGAGGATGGTGAAACTGGACTGCAGGCCGACGAGTTCGGCATGGCGGCGCAGGATCTGCGCGGAGATGGAGTGGAATGTGCCCAGCCAGGGCACGCCTTCGACGGCCTCGCCGATAATCTTGCCGACCCGTTCCTTCATTTCGCGCGCCGCCTTGTTGGTGAAGGTGACGGCGAGGATTTCCCACGGACGCGCGCGGCCCGTGGCCAGGATATGCGCCAGGCGCGTGGTCAGGACGCGGGTCTTGCCGGTTCCGGCGCCCGCCAGAACGAGCACCGGCCCGTCGAGGGCCTCGACGGCCGCCTTCTGCTCCGGGTTCAGCCCTTCCAGGTAAGGCGTGGGCGGCGCCGGACGCGCCATATCGGAAATGGACAGGTTGGACATGACGCCCCTCGGCCGCAGCGAGTCGAAATTACTCGTCAGTCTGGACCGATTGGCGCGTCAGCCCAAGAGGTCGGTGTGCGATTGTTCGTATTTTGTTCGGCGGTTCTGCAGCAGAGACCGGCTCAGGCAAACCTGACCGGCTTCAGGCCGTATTTCATGTCGATGCCCTTGATATGGGCCCAGAGTCACAGCTTGAGGACGATGAGAAGGCGGACTGGCCGGGCACGGTCATCGACGTAGATATCGAGCGATGAGTCCCAAACCATAATCGGCAGGTCTGGTCTCAAGATATGCGTGCTGGCTGGCAGGCGCAGTCAACCGGGCTGAGGCCGCGAACAAGCGGGATGCCGGGCCTTAACCGGTCAGGCAGCGCGATTACGCGGTGCTCCGAATGGTGGAGACTCAAGGAAATGCAGGAATTTCCGGCTGACATGGCCGTTGGCCGACCGGACATCTTCCGCGTATTCGGCCAGGCGGCCGAGAAAGCTATCCGCCTCCTGGCAACAGGAGACAAGCGCGTCGGTTTCGGGGTCGATATGGCAATCGAACATGTCTTCGGCGGCGCAGGCCAGCTCGTTGACGATGTCGAGCATGTCCGGGCCGGACGCCTGTCCGGCGCGTGCCGCGTTCAGCTCTGCGACCATTGTCCAGTAATACCGGACACGAGGATTGGGATTCTCCGCCCGGTTGCGCCAGGAAACATCATTTGTTGTGCGTGTTTCGGCGACGATCTGATTGTTCATGAGCTCCCCCATCCGCCCGGAAAGTAAAGAGGATTTACAGAAGCGAACCACAACTGAGCTCATATCATATTATGTTTTTGTTAACTCGTTACCCTCTGGTTGAAAAAGTGCGTCAATTTGCGCCTGTGCGGTGTCGTCATCGTAAGCTGGCTCGTCGACTGTCTGGCCATGAATAGCGCCCGACGCGGCGGAGATCAGAGGCTTGATTTCATGGGTCGCGAGATGGGCGATCGCGGCGAGGTCGTTCGGTGTCGGTTGGTCGCGCAATGTGCCTTGTGCGCCGAGGATTTCGCTGTCCAGCTGGCAGATCAGGGTCTCAAGATGTGCCCGTACCTCGCGTGGGGCCGCCTCGTAGGCCTGTACGGCGAGATCCTTGTCCTTGAAAGTCGAGTTCGCGAAGTGCGAAGGATAGTCGGCGGGAGCCCATTCCAGGATGTCCTCTGCACAATCCGGCATGTCCGGAAGCATTTCCATCAACATCACGACTTCGTTGAAGTGGTTGAGATAGTCCGTCGCCAGCCCGGTGTCGGGATTGATGTTGGCCGCACGCAGGGCGTCGGCGTCAAGCGCCCCCCTGCCCAGGACCGGCATGTCCCGGTCGTGTGCTGCCTCTGCGTTCGATCTCATGTCTACAGTCTAGTCGCGACAACCTTTCCAGACGGATAACCGCACGACATCCGGTGGCGCAACGCGTCAGCGATGCTCCTCCTCGCTGATCTCGGCGAGTCGCCGCGCATAGGCAGCCTGGGCATCGGCCTTGGTAATCCAGGCGACGATATCCTGGTCGCCATGGCGTGCGCGCACGGCGCACCCGTCCACCTGTTCCGCATCGAGCACACCGAGCGCGCGCCCGAGCGTGTCATCCTCGAAAACGCAGGTGCTGTCGGGGATCTCGGACGTGCCCCAGTCGTCCAGCGGGATCTGGACGTCGCGCACGCGCACCGTCTGCAGGACGAGCCGACCCGACCCGCCGGACAGGTCGTATCCCTTGCGCTGAAGCTGCAGCTGGAAGAACGAGCCGCCGACCGCCGATTGAGACAGAACGGTTGCCAGCGAGACCGCGACGAGGACCGCGACAGAGGCTTCGTAGCTGGCCGTCAGCTCGAAGACGATGAGCGTGGTCGACAGCGGTGCACCCAGCACCGCGCCGGCCATCGCGCCCATTCCGATGACCGCAAAAAAGCCGGCACCGGCGGTGGCATCCCCGAACACGGCGGTCAGGGCGAGCCCGAAAGCGGAACCCAGCATGGCGCCGAGATAGAGAGACGGCGAAAAGACACCGCCGGCGAAGCGGCAGGAGAGGGTGATGATGGTGGCAAGGGTCTTCAGGGCGATGAACAGGACCAGTTGCTGGAAGACATACTCGCCGCGCAGGGCGTTGGAGGTCGCTTCATAGCCGACACCGAGAATTTCCGGCGCCGCCAGGGCGAGCACGCCGATGGCCAGTCCGCCCGGGATCGGCAGCAGCCAGAGCGGCAGCCGGATCGACTGGGCCCACTGTGCCAGCCGGGCCGGCAGGAAAATGGCGCCGCGGTTGAATATGATGGCCAGGCCGGCGGCGGCGATGCCGAGGAAGGCCGCGGCCGGGAAATCCCACACGCTCGCCGCCTCCAGCGCCGGCAATCCGAAGACCGGGTCCTGACCGAAATGCGCGCGAACGATCAGCGCGCCGATCACGCTGGATGTCGCGACGGGCGCGATCGAGCGCAGGGCATAATGGCCAAGCACGACTTCGAAGGCGAAGAGCGCGCCAGCGACCGGAGCATTGAAACTGGCCGAGACGGCGGCTGCAGCGCCGCAGGCGAGGAGCGTCCGGCTACCCCGCGCCGACATATCGAAGATCTGGCCGAGGCTGGAGGCGAGTGCCGCGCCGAGGTGGACGGCCGGACCTTCGCGTCCGGCGCTGGCGCCACCGCCGAGCGAGATAGCGGCCAGCAGGGCGGAATAGAGACCGGACCGCAAATCCATCCGGCCACTGCGAATGGCCCGGGCCTCGAGCACGTCGGCGACCGCGCCGGGCTTGTGCTCGGTGTTCAGGCCGAGCCTGCGGCCGAACCAGAGCAGGGCGGCGACGACGATGCCGGTGGCCAGCGGGATGAGAACGAGGCGCGAGGCGGGCAGATCGGATGCCGCACTGGCAAGATGGATTTCGGTGACGCCGAAGGCCGTTCGTTCGACCGCGCTTATACCCAGTCGGAGCGCCAGGGTGGCATAGCCGGCGATGAGGCCGACCCCGATGGCGAGCAGCCAGAGCGCCGGGCCGCGTCCGTCGCGATAAGCGGCGGCGACCAGCTGCAACATGCTCGTCTGCTTCTTTGAATCAGCCACATGACAGGTGTCGCGCCGCCAAACCGCCCGGTCAAGCGGTAGAGGTGCTGGTGCCCTGTTCCGGCTGCGGGTGGGCCTGGCCTGGCCGAAGTTGTAGGATGCAAGTTGTGTTAGGCTACTGTGGGTGCCCGCCGGTGGCCTCGGCGGGCATGCCAATGGAGATTGGACATGGCAATGCCGCGTATCGAAAAATCCGTTTTCCTCAAGGCCGATGCCGGTCGCATCTGGGCCTTGCTGACTGAGCCGGAGGAATTGGCGCGCTGGTTTCACCCGACCCATGCCACAATGGTGGCAGGCAAGACCTACGGCCTCTATCGCAAGGCATCCGATCGCACGCCGCTCTGCCATGGACGCGTGCTGGAGACCGAGGCACCCAGGCGGTTGGTCTATACGTTTACCCATGAATGGTTGGGTCAGCATGAAACGCGCGTCGAATGGTCCCTCACCGAACTGGGCGAAGGGACCTGGCTGCGGCTGGTGCATGGCGGTTTCGAGGACGTGCCGGTCGATGCGCTCGATGCGCTGTTCGAGCATGACAGCGGCTGGGACGAGCATCTGGTCAAGCTGCGCGAGGTGATCCAGGCCGGGGCGACGCAACCGGCCTGACGGTCAGCCCTGTACCCTGAGCCGGGCGTTCAGCCGGCCCAGCACCCAGACCCGTACGGAGGAGGCCAGCGGCTCGTCGCCTCTTTCAGTGTCGATGCGCCCGATCAGCGCGGCGACGGATAGTCCGTCCTCTCCGGCCGCCCGTTCGATCTCGGCCCAGAATTCCGGTTCGAGCGACAGGCTCGTCCGGTGACCGGCTAGGGCCAGGGATTTTTTCACGAGGGGCATGGTGCTGACTGTCTTGCAGCCTTGCTCCCGACGCAAGAGAAAGCCGTGTAATTAACGAGGCATAAACCGTGGTGCAGGCAATCTGGCACCTCGTGGCGACGCTGGGCGTGGCTTAGCCGCAAACCCCGATACACGCTACGAAATCGAGAGCTTCGGCCTTATCGACGTCGAACGGAGACTACATGCGCCGCTGGCACAGGCCCATCCCGCTGACCCCCCTATACGAGAAGGATGTTCCTGATCGTCCCGGGGTGTATGTGCTGCTTGAGGATGAGCGTCAGCTGGCTTCCGTGGTCAAGATCATGCCCACGCGCTCCCTGCTGAGGGGGTTTCGACGCGAGATAGGCGGGCAGGATCCGGAGGAAAAGGTCCGGCCTTCGGCACTGATGTATTTCGAGACGGCCTATGAAGCCGAAGAAGCAGACCGGCTTCTGCGCGAATATCGCCGGAATAACGGTCGCCGTCCCGCGCTCAACTCGCCCTTCTAGTCTTCATTGTCATCCGGTCCGGACAGCTTCTTGCCGTCCAGCTCGCGTGCCGCTTTCGCCGCCTCTGCCTGCGTCAGCGAAGTGACCGATTTCGGCTGGCCGTATTTCAGCCGGTTGGCCTCGGCGGACTTGGCCTTGTCGTCACGCGCCTTGCGTTTGCGGAACTGACGCAGATTGACGGGCTTGGAGGTCATGTCCGGAAGTCTAGAACCATATCGTTCTGCATCCAATCCTGAGCTCACGTGCATCACAGTCTGGTTCGGTGCTGTGCCAGAGGGGAAATCATGCGCGCCTTTTTTCGGTTTCTGACCACGCCCTTCCGCTGGATGCCGTGGTATCTCTGGTTAGCGCTCGCAGGCATAGCTGCTTGGTTCGGACGCGGCATCCTCATCATCATCGCGACTATTATTGCCTTCCATCCGATACCGGTCCCGCCACTGTTTCAGGGCGAAGCTGAAACAGTGGAGGAAGCCCGGCTTCAGGATCTCCGGCATTTCAGGCATGTGCGCCGCAACGACCGTTCCATGACCGAGGCGATGCGGGCTGAATTCGATGCCCGCACGGCGGAACTCCGTGAAGGTGCGGGCGAGTTGAGCGATGCCGAGTTCATGCTGGGTCTCGCCCGCGCGCAAGCGGTGATCGATAATGGTCATTCGAACACGTCGGCCGTCCGTCTGGTCCGCGACTTTCCCCGTTTGCCTGTCCGGTCCGCATTCATGGATGGCGAATTGCGCATTCTGAGGGTCCGCGGGAGCAATACCGACTTGCTGGGCGCGCGTATCCTGACCGTCGATGGTGAACCGGTCGAAGCGGCTATTGCGAGATTCCGGGATGTCTTCGGAGGCAATGACGCGTATTTCCGGAGCGTTGTCCCGCTTCTTCTGGAGACGCCGGCCATGCTCACCGCCGTGGGCCTGGGAAACGACGATGCAGTCGTGCTCGATCTCGAACTGGCCGACGGGCGCCGGGACCGGCGCACGCTCCGCGCTTTTGCCGCCGGTGAGTCTGCTTCGCCGGTCTATCCGGGGTCGCTGGCTATGGCCTGGCGTCTGGACGGCGACGAATGGCAGGCTGTCCTTCCGGCCGGCGAGCCGCTCTTTCTCAGGCACCCGGACCGCGGGTACTGGTTCGAGAGGGTGGGGCAATCCGATATCGTCTACCTCACGATCAGACGGAATCTCGATGATGACAGCGGGGAGAGCATCCGCGCGTTTTCGGAGCGAGCCGCGGCGGAACTGCGCGCCATCTCGCCCCGAGCGATCATCGTCGACCAGCGTTTCAATGGCGGCGGCGATCTCACTCTGACATTCGATCTGATGGATCAGCTGGGCGATATCGTCGGGCCCGAAGGGCGGGTCTATCTCCTCGCCAATGCGAATACCTTCTCGGCAGCAATCGTGAACCTCGCCGCTGCGAAGGCCGGCGCTCCGCAGCGGACGGTGATCGTCGGATCGCAAATCGGGGACCGGCTTCAGTTCTGGGCGGAAGGGTGGGCATACACCTTGCCCAATTCGGGCTTCTATGCGCGCTACTCGACCGGCTTCTACGATCTGCAGAACGGCTGTTCAGGCATTTTCCGCTGCCATTGGGGCAGTCGGCATATTTTCCCGATCCTCGTCGACGATCTGGACGTCGATATTCCGGCGCCGCTGGATTTCGAGGCCTATGTGGCGGGACGTGATCCGGCGGTGGAAGCCGTTCTCGCCGCCGAAGCGGTTCGCTAGCGGCTCAGAAAAAAAAAGGGACCGGCGAAACCGCCGGTCCCTGTCATTCGAAGCGCTGAGGCGCGTCAGTCCTTCGGACCGATCATCTTTTCCGGGCGCACGATCTCGTCGAACTGCTCTTCGGTGACGAAGCCCAGCTTGACGGCTTCCTCGCGCAGAGTCGTACCGTTCTTGTGCGCGGTCTTGGCGACAATGGTGGCGTTGTCGTAGCCGATCGTGGAATTGAGCGCCGTGACCAGCATGAGCGAGCGCTCCATCAGGGCGCGGATATTGTCTTCGCGGGCCGTGATACCGACCACGCACTTGTCGGTGAAGGTGTTCGAGGCATCGGCCAGAAGGCGGATGGACTGAAGCACATTGAAGATGATGACCGGCTTGAAGACGTTGAGTTCGAAATGACCCTGGCTGCCGGCGAAGCTCACCGTGGTGTTGTTTCCCATCACCTGGGCGCAGACCATGGTCATCGCCTCGCACTGGGTCGGGTTCACCTTGCCCGGCATGATCGAGGAGCCCGGCTCGTTCTCCGGCAGAGCAATCTCGCCCAGGCCCGAACGCGGTCCGGAACCTAGGAAGCGGATGTCGTTGGCGATCTTGAACAGGGAGACGGCGGCCGCGTTGAGCATGCCGTGCGCCTCGACCAGGGCGTCCTTGGTGGCGAGGGCCTCGAACTTGTTCGGCGCCGTCACGAAGGGCAGGCCGGTGAAGTCGGCGACTTCCTGGGCGAATCCTTCCGCGAACCCCTTCTTGGTGTTGAGACCCGTACCGACGGCGGTGCCGCCCTGGGCCAGTTCGAAGAGGGCAGGCAGGGTGCTTTCCACGCGGCGGATGGCATTGGTCACCATAGCGACATAGCCGGAGAATTCCTGGCCGAGCGTCAGCGGTGTGGCGTCCTGGGTGTGGGTACGGCCGATCTTGATGATGTCCTTGAATTCGTCGGACTTGGCCGCGAGGGCGTCGCGCAGCTTGGTCAGGGCTGGCAGGAGTACGGCATTGACCTGCTCGGCGGCGGCGATGTGCATCGCCGTCGGGAAGGTGTCGTTGGAGGACTGCGAGCGGTTTACGTGATCGTTCGGATGAACCGGATCCTTCGAACCGATCTTGCCGCCTAGGATCTGGATGGCGCGGTTCGAGACGACCTCATTCGTGTTCATGTTGGATTGCGTGCCCGAACCGGTCTGCCAGACGGAAAGCGGGAAGTGGTCGTCAAGCTTGCCTTCCGCGACTTCCAGCGCGGCCTGCGCGATCGCGTCAGCCAGTTCCGGCTCCAGATTGTCCAGTTTCCTGTTGGCCAGGGCGGCGGAGCGCTTGACGATGCCGAGCGCGCGGATGAGCGGCCTGGGCATGGTCTCCGTGCCGATCGGGAAATTGATCAGCGACCGGGCGGTCTGGGCACCGAAGAGTTTTTCGGACGGGACTTCGAGCGGGCCAAAGCTGTCGGTTTCGGTACGCATCTCGCTCATGAGGGGAGGCTCCTTGCAGGCCGCATCATGCGGGTAAATGATGGTCAGAATTGATTCGGACGTGTAGCACTCACACATGAACGATCAAGATGATCATGCGCATGGCCGTGGGGGCAAAGGGCGCAGCTGGGTCGGCCGAGGGAAGGTTCAGGCACACATGTCTGGCGACGAACTCAATTTGCGGGTGGACGCCGTGACGACGCAGACGCGGCGTTTCAAGTCGCTGATCGGTGAATTCTTCCGGCTCGAATTCAAGCGCGCGCGCCCCAAATGGGGGCCTTACGAGGTCACCATCGAAATCCAGCGCACGCCGGAAAGCCCCGTCCATGACGTGGACAATGTCGCCAAGGCCGTGCTCGACGCTCTGTCCGGTATCGTCTTTCATGACGATAGCCAGGTCGAGCGCCTCCTGGTCACCAAGACGGAAGGCGAGAAGCCGCGTATCGCCGTGACCGCGCGCCCGATGAAGGAAGTCCGCGTCCTGGAAGACGCCTAGACGCCGGTCGTCTGCGACAGCCAGGCGAGCGCTTCTGGCCGGGTCGTGAAAACCCGGAAATTTTCGAGCTCGCGCGCGGCGGGCATCACCTCCCAGACCTGTACCACCAGTCTCTGGAAGTCGGATGGCACGACCCAGGCGATCCGCTCCTTGGTGTCGTGCTCCCTGCGCCGATCTTGCAGAGCCGGAAAGAGTTCCTGGGTCAGTACGTCGAAGGTGAAGGCCGAAAGATCGGCAGACGGCTTGACCTCGACCAGGCGGGAAATGCCCTGACGCCAGTACGGAGAGTTGATGATCTCGTTATCGAGCCGGAGAATGTCAGGCGGCAAGACAAGTCCTGACAAGACCGTCTCGAAACGATCTTCTGCAGGCTTGAATGTCGTCTCATAGGCCATCTTGCCATCCTCGCCACCTGTCTCAGTGTGAAACTAAGACAGGGCGAAGACCGGGCCAAGTCCGGTCGGACCCAGTCTAGCGTTTTCCGCCAGCCAGGCGACCCGCATCGGGCCGACTGCGAAGCCGCAACATCGCCCAGACGCCGATGGCCGGGCCGAGGGCAAGCGGTGCGAAGGCCCAGCGCCAGCCCGCCCAGTCGATCCACCATCCGAGTCCCTGGACCATGAGGGCCGTGAGGGCGAAGCCCATCGCGGTCTGAATGGTCAGCAAGGTGCCGGTGCGCTCGGGAGGCGCAAGCTCGGTGATGGCGGCGGAGAACTGTGCGCTGTCCGCGATCACGCTCATGCCCCAGACCAGGAGTACCGTCACCATCAGCCAGGGCGGGGCGCCGAACAGCAGACCGGTCGCCACGGCGCAACTTCCGGACAGGGCCATCGCGATCGAGGTCACGGCCGTCCGGCCGAAACGGTCGGCCAGGCGCCCTGCAGCGATACAGGCGGGCGCGCCGGCGGCGACGACGGCGAAAGCGGTGAGATCGGCCGGCCAGGCGGCGTCCGCATGGGGCGCCCAATAAGCGAAGGCGAAGGGACCGATCCACGCCCACATGGCATAGAGCTCCCACATATGGCCGAGATACCCCAGATTGGTGAGACGCAGTGCCGGGTCGCGCAAGGCCAGCATGGCGGCAGAGGGATCGAAAGGCGCCGCGGGACGCAGTCCGGGCCCCCCTTTTGCGCAGACGATCGCACCAGCAGCGAGCAGGGCGGCGATCGCAGAAGCCAGAAAAGGCGCCTGCCAGTTCAGTTCGGCAGCTGCGAGATTGAAGGCAAATGGCAGGGCGGAACCGAGCGTCAGGGCGCCCACGAGCAGTCCGACCAGCAGACCGGCATCGCCTCGTGCCCAGCTCGCGGCGAGCTTCATGCCGACTGGGTAGACAAGGGCCAGCGAGGCGCCCGCGATCGCGCGCGTGGCGATCATGGCGAGACTGCCCGGCGGCAATGCGAGTGCCGTGAGATTGCACGCTGCGGCGAGAATGGCGCCGGCCGCGAAGAGCCGGCGCGGCTCGATCCGGTCCGGCAGGCCGAGCACGGCAGATGTGACGGCGCCGAGGACGAAGCCGATCTGGACTGCGCTGGTCAGCGCCGCCCGGCCGGCGGCTGAGAGATCTCCGACTGCGGTTAGCCCGGGCAGTGCGGCGGCGCCGGCAAACCAGACGGAGAGGGCGAGCACCTGTGCCAGGGCGATGAAGGCAAGGGAACGGGCCTTGCCGCGGAAGGCGGCAGGAGCGGACATCAGGTCCTGGCAGGCTTGACCCGGCGCACCTGGCAGGTGGCGCTCGATTTGGCGGCGATCTCGCCGGACGGGGTCCAGATCGTCCCTTCCATGAAGGCGACACGCCCTCCGATCCGCATGGCCTGGCCGCGAGCGCGGCATGGCTCGACCGGCAGCGGTTCGAAGAAGCTGGTCTTCATCTCCAGCGTGGGTACGCCGCATGTGAAGCGCTCGGCGACAAGCACGGAAAGGGACATGACCTCGTCCAGCATGGCGGTAACGATACCGCCCTGCACGCTGCCGCGGAGATTGGCAAGCTGTTGCGTCGGGTGAAACTCAGCCTCGAGCCAGCGCTCCTCGATCGAAAAGTCGAGCAGCGTGAAGCCCAGCAGTTTCGATGCGTGAGGGTGTTCGGAGCGCACGCCGAGGCGCTCGCGTATCTGGTTCGCGTCGAGCGGTTCGGGCGGCGTTCCGCCAGCCAGATCCGGGGCAACCAGTTGAGGCGATTTCATTACTTCTTGCGGAAGCTGTCGAGGCTGACGACCTCGGCGCCCTCGGCGGCTGAGTTTTTCTTGCCGGAAGTTGCCTTCTTGCCGCCGGCGACCGCCTTCGG
Organism: Maricaulis sp. B-26; assembly: GCF_056857855.1. Taxonomy (NCBI): domain Bacteria; kingdom Pseudomonadati; phylum Pseudomonadota; class Alphaproteobacteria; order Maricaulales; family Maricaulaceae; genus Maricaulis; species Maricaulis sp. B-26. The sequence continues at coordinate 167,960 of NZ_JBSXNX010000027.1, read as the reverse complement.
CTCGTCCGTGTCGGCCGCTTCGGCGACGCTGCTGTCCTCGTCCCCTGTGATTTCGTCCTGCTCGAACTGGAGATGGAAACCGACGCTCGGATCGTGGAAACGGGAAATCGCGGAATAGGGCATTTTCAGATATTTCGGCACGCCGGAGAATTTCAGGGTCACTTCGAAGCCGGTCTCGGTGACGTTGAGGTCCCAGAACTGGTGCTCGAGCACGATCGTCATCTCTTCGGGGTATTTCTCCAGGAGGGTCGGATCGATATCGACGCCGGGAGCCCGGGTGCGGAAGGTGATGTAGAAATGGTGCTGCCCGGGCAGGCCCTCAGCGCCCGCCGCCTTGAGCAGGGCCTGCCGGACCACGCCTCGAAGCGCGTCCTGCGCCATCAGATCATAGCGCATCAGGTCTTTCGCCATCGTCGCATTCCCCCACTAATACCCTGATTGAAGGGTACCCGAAGGCCGGTTCAGGTCAACGAAGAAGCACGGTCCGACTGCAACTCGTGCAGTGCCGGCCACGCATTCCGTCAAGGTGCGGCCTGAAAGCTTTAGATCGGGCAAGTCCGGTAAAGTGGAGGCTTCTGTTGCCAGGCGCCTCCGAGCCCCGCCTGAACCGGCTAAAGGGTCCAGGAGTTTAAAGCGAGATTACCCGCGCTGCATTACGCAGCGAGAGCGACCTCTTCAGCGTAGTTGTCGTTGGCAACTATCTAAAACGAGCCTGTAACGGGCCTCACCCGAGCGAAAGCAATCCCCTTTACCCGTCCGTCGATCCTGTGTCGGCCCCATGCCGGCCCGATCCACTTGCTGAAGGTGGCGCGGGGAAGGTTATGGTGGAGCCGCCGGGTACTGCCCCCGGGTCCGGTCCGGTTATTACGAGCGCGTTTATCGCCATAGTCGGCAAGCCGACATCCCTAATATAGGTGATTGCAGCGCCGGTTTGAAGGGCTGCGACCAGTATGCTCGATCCGGCCGGGCGACCCGATGTGAATGAGCGGCGGCAGGTCGTCTCCGGCAATCCCAACTATCGCCTGATCGCCGCCGATATTCCGGCGCTTCAGTGCGAGCGGATTGCGTCCTGGCCAGCCGGTGCTGAAGAGCGGTGATAGTTGGGATCTGGATTGTTGTTGCGATTATTATGCGTATTCGAGGGAAGGTTCGGGCGTTGCGCGAACTGTTTTAACCATGCAAGAGTTCCACCCGAAGAGGGGTTGGGATGGGTTCGGATGCGCAAGATGAGGCGGGTGATGCACGACGGGCCGGATGGGGGCTCGGCACGCTGATCGTTGTTGCTGCGCTGCTCGCAGCCGCTGTCTTCTGGTTCCTTTTCCTGCGCGAAGCGCCCCCGCCGGACGATCTCTGGGCCCCGACCACCCACGCCTATGATCCGGAATGCACGGAAGAATGTCCGGAAATCCTCTCGCCGCGACCGATTGGCCATGGAGGCGATGACGGGCTGGTTTTCTCCATGCGGACGGATCCGCGCCTGGATGATCCGATCGCCCAATGGGGGATGTGCATGGATTCCGTTTTCAGTTGCACGGGGCTGGAAATTCCCGACGGCGAGGCCGAACGCGCCGACGTGCTGCGTCAATGCGTGGCGCAGTCGGACTGCCCCCAGGCCTGCCGGGACCGGTTTGCCGATCGTGCCGGGACCGATCTTGACAGTGTAGTTGATCAATTCGAGGCAGTCTTCGTAGCGGAGGATGCATGGTGCGCACCCCGACAATGACCCGCTGGACGGTTCGCGGCCTGGTGATCGGAACGGTAGCAGCCCTGTCTCTGGGCGTGGGGGGCTGGGATACGAAGGACAGGGCCCGACAGGGCGAATACGCCAGTCATGGCAGTCCCCAGGACAAATGGCACGCCATGTATTACTGCCACGGGTCCAGCCTGCCAGACTGCCGGGAGAATGAGCATGCCTGGCTGGCGGAAACCGCCCTGATCCGGGCCGCGCCGCAAAACCCCTGGGGACTGACGCCCGAGACGGACCTTCAGGTCTATGATCTGGCCACCGGCTATTACCGGGAGCAGCTTCGAGAGCGCGACGGGGCTTATTGGGATCCGGACGATGTCATGGACATTCCGCGCCGGGTCGTTCCGGGCGCGGCGAATTTCGCCGGCGTGCCGGATTTCAGCTATTCCCTGTATGACTGGATCAACAAGAATGAGCTCTGCCCGCCCATCCCGACGGGGCGGTTGCCGGAAAACACGCCGTCAGACTGTCACAACTATACCTATTGGCAGGGCGGGGGGTTCAATGCGTCGCATTTCGGTTCCCAGGCCACGCGCACCTATCGACGCCTGCACGCGACGGCGCTCTCCGCAGCGCGCCGGGCGCGCCGTCTGCGCGAGCGGGCGGAGCAGGACCCGGCCACGCTAGACCTGCACAGAGATGCCATCCGCGAGGCGGAACGCGAAGCGCTGGCCTTCGAGGGCTATGCCCAGCACTTTCTCCAGGACCGCTGGGCGATGGGGCATATGTTCGATCGCTGGGGGTCGCCGGAATTCAATGCCAGTGGCATCGGGGTCGATCCGACCCGGGCGCTGATGGCCGGTGCCTTCACCGGCATCATTCACGGCTACGAGTCCGTTTTGCATGTGCCCGACGCCATGTCCTCTCCGGAAGTGGGCACGGTCAATACGGTGGTCAATCTGGGTGCCCGGGCGCTCAACTGGATTGGCCAGCAGATCGGCGTCGTCGACGAGGATGAAGAACCGGCTCCCAGCCGGCTTTACGTGCCTCACTGGAGACGGCCGGGGGAGGAGGAAACCCATCCCGGCGTAGGCGATTACCGCGCCCACGACATGCAGCGCCAGCGCTATGAGGCGAGGGTGAATATCGGTGGTCGCGTCGTAACTTACAATACAGAAGCGCGCTTGCCCGTCGGCGAGCAGTACGAGCAGTTCATGGATTGCAGTGCCGCCGGTTTTCGCGAAGTGATCGAGGCGTTCGGAGAAGGTCAGGACGGCTATGGCGTCGACGGCGCCACGCTGCGTTCGGACATTCCCTCCGGGCCGGGCGCGAATTGCTTCGACATGTGGGCGACCAATGACTCCATCCTCAACGGCATGGGCCAGGAATTCGCCATTGCCGGCGGGATAACGACCCTGGCCCAGGCTGGCTTTCGCATCGGCAATGTCATCAACAATGTCACGGGCAATGCCGAGCTGGAGGATCTGCCGCCGGAGATCCAGGGTTTCGTCCGCAGCCGCAATAATACGCTGAGCCTGTCGCGCATTTATGTGCATGCGCGGTTGCGTGCCTATCGCGACCCCGACGGGATCGATCTCGCCCAGGGCGGGATGATGGACCTGCTGGGCGTTCCCACGGGCGACACCTATCCGATCGCCTCCTATTTCGAACCGGCCGATATCGCATCCTTGCCCGGGGAGGACCCGCGCGGCCGGGACGCGCAATCCATCTATGGGTTCTTTAACCGGGCCCATGCCGACCACTTCTGTGAAGAATCCGATGAATTGCTGCCGCAGCTGCGCGGTTCCCTGCAGGATAATGAGCGCGCCATGTGCCGGCTTCTCGCCCAGCGCATCTATACCGGCGTGCGTCAGGAGAGTTCGCGGGTCGAGGAATATCTCGCCATGCTGGACGCGGATGGTCAGCGCCGCGAAGCGCAGCCCCTGTGCGAGGTCGCGGTCGAAAACTGGTCCGCCCCGGATTTCGACGGCGACCCGCTGGAGAATATGCATCCCGGCTATGTGCCATGGGATTTCTCGCGCAATGAAGCTCAGGCTTTTGCCATGGCGCGAGGAGACATGTCCTACCGCTCCGTCGCCAATTGGTGCGACCAGACACCGGTGATCGACTATGAGGATGAGGAGGCGCTGGCTGAGCAGACCATCGTCGCCGTGGTCGAGGATACGCGCGACGCGGTGATCCTCACCGGGCGGCATTTCGGCGAGCAACGAGGGACGCTCAAGATCGGGCTGCGGCCCGGTTCGGCGACGCTCATCGCCGCGGACGATATCGAGACCTGGAACGATGGTGAGATAAGGTTCAGCCTGGACAATGCCTTTTCCGACATCGATTTCGACGAAGACCGCCTGAGCTATGTTTTCATCGAGCGGGCCGCACCCGAAGGCGGAGAAGACCCGGGCCGGGCCAGTGTCGGGCGTTTCGCGATTCAGCGCGATGTGCATCCCCCGGAGATCGCCCGGGTCGAGATAACCGGGACGCGGCGCGACATTTATTATCGACAGATCAATCCGGTCGACGAGGACATGGAAGCCGGCACGGATGAGCCCGGCTGGTTCTTCGACCGCGAGCCGCCGGAAATGCCGGACCCGTCGGACGAGGCGTTCTGGCCGATCCCGCCAGGCGAAACCGTGACGATCGAGGTTCGCTTCAATACGGATATGGAAAGAGACGCCGACGGGGAGGAATTCCGGCTCGGCGACGATGTTCTGACCGGTCGCTGGACCAGCCGCCAGGTCTGGCGCGGCGAATGGGCGGTTCCCGAAGATGGCGAAATCGATACGCCGCGTGGCGGCCGACCCTTGTCGGTCATGGCCCGCTCCGATCGCGGCGCCTGGATTGATGGCGATCCCGACAGCCCGGACGCGCAGCCCGACACGTCGAACCGGATTCTGATCGACCGGCTGCCGGTATTCGTCGAACGCATCGAGGTGCGTGGCGGCGGGTCGACGGTTTACCGGGCGGAGTGGAATGGCGGGCCGGACTATGAGTCCGAAGACAATCTGACCCGGCGTGCCCTGGGCGATCCGGAGCGCATTCTGGACGTTGAAGTGGCGCGAGCCGCACCGGCGGAGGGCGAAGGACGCCTGCGCTTCGAGACCTCGCGCGATATCGACATGGCGCCCCAGGTGACGGTCGGCGGTGCCCGTATTGTCATGGAAGGTGAGGGACGCCGCTGGCAGGGCAGGTTCGACTACACGGAAGCCAATACCCGCACCGACGAAAACGGCGATATCCCGATCAGCATCCAGCTCTTCGAGCGGACCCAGGATGCCGACCCTCGTACGGCGACGGTGATCAATGATCCGGCTCAATGGCGGCGGGAAACCTATTGGGCCGGCCTGGAGAGCGAGCGCGGCGGCGAAACCGTTCCCACCGGCGGGCCGGATGAATGGCACCGACTGGGCGAGCCGCCCGGCCTGTCGCTTCTGGTCGTGCTCGATGCGTCGGGTTCGATGGAGGAGAACAACCGCATGGCCAATGCCCGTGCGGGTATCAACCAGACCTTCGCCAATCTGCCCGAGGACCAGCTGATCGAGTTCGCAGCCGTCATCTTTTATGGATGCGGGTCGTTCTCGACCCGGAGTTTCACTCGCGATGCGGACAGTATTCGAGAGTTTCTGGTTTCCGCCTCCCCGTCATCCGGCACGCCGCTCGCCGCGGCGCATGACCAGGCGCGGGAGATGTTCGCCTCCCTGGCGGATCCGCGCGCGGAGGAGTGGCGCTATGCGACTTTTACCGACGGCGCTGAAACCTGCGACGGCGATGTGGCCGGCGCCGTGCAACGTCTCCAGACCCTGGTCAATCGCCATCAGGCGCCGGACAGCGATCCTCCGCCGGAACCGGAACGTCCCGATCCGCCGCCTCCGCCAGTCGATTGCCAGGTGGCGACCTGGCGCGGATATGAGGTCCGGGTGCGCGATGGCGGCCGGCACGTCGACGAGATCCGGCTGATTGAACATGCCTATCTGGAGCGGGCTCTGCCCGATGGGCGCTGCATTGCCCGGCATCAGATCGACACATACGGCGTCTATTACGGCTCCATCCGCGACCGGTCCGGAGGCCGTGCGCGGTCCCGCTGGGGCGTCAATTCCCGGCCCAGCGAAACCCGAACCAATTTCGGCACCAGCCGGCTGGGCGAGGATGACCTCCTGCGAGTTCGCAACGAAGCCGATCGCGCCCGTAGCGACCTGGTTTCCCTCGAAGACGCCCGCAACCGGATCGAGCAGGCTGTCGAGGCGGCTCAGCCGGGGAGTGGATGATGCGCGGAATTCTTCTCGCCTTCCTGGCCGCATCGGCCGGCCTGTTTTCGGTATCGGGCCAGCGGCCGGACCGCGTCGAGCCAGGGCGGATCGAAACCGTGGTACTGGACGAGACGGGCTCGGCCGTGCTGCGGGTCGATATCGACCACCCGGGCGTTCCGGCCTTTGATATCTTTTCCGCCCCGCCCTCCGTCACGCAATTGCGCTTGAGCCTGGTCGAAGACGCGGAAGCGCTGAAAGCGCCGGAGGGTATCCCGATCCTGCCCGCCGGGCGTCACGATCTGCTGGTGTCCGCAGCCGAAGGTTATGATGGCGGCCCGGCCGAGATACAGGGGCGTCTGCGCATCGACCCGGCGCTCGATGCCTTCGAGCCCAATGATACGCCGGACGCCGCGGCGGAGATCGATTTGCCCTTCCACCGGATTGTCCGTCTGGCCGATGGGGAGTGGGACTGGTTCCGCGTCGATCCGGGGCGCGGCGGCGTGGTCGGCATCCATCTCCACTATTGGGGCGGCGATTACACGGGGCCGGGCATTCGCGTTCTCGATGCCGATCGGGAAGAGATTTTCCGGACCGCCAATACCGATTGGTCCTGGCGCGGCATGCGCTATGTCCGGGCCGAGGGGCGTCCGCTTTATATAGGGGTGACCGACGATCGGAGTTGGCGTGACAATCAGGCGGGCGGTTTCAAGACGCTGGAAATCGTTCGCTATGCACCGACCGGTGCGGTCAGCGGAAGTCTGGTGACGCTGGGACTGGAAGCCGACGACCCGTCCTTTTTCCAGCTTGACCTGGTCGGCGAGGCGCTGGGCAGTCCCGTTCACACGGCCGACGAGGCGGAAGCCGTCGCGAGCGAGCTGGCGCGGGCAGTGGAACGCCGCGACGAGGGCGGAATAAACCCCTGGATCGCCTTGCTGCTTCTGATCGTGCTGGCAGGCGGCGGCTATCTCTGCGGCGCCTATTTCTATCGCCGACGGTCGGCCAAAACCGATCAGATACTCAGGGATCAGACCACTCGGTGATCAATACGATCACCGAAGAAATCATAATCGGAGATCGGGACATGGCGTTCACCTTCGCTATGTCCCGTCTTCGCAAGAGGGCGGGAATTACATGCAGAATACGTTAAGCTTGTTGCCGTCGGGGTCGCGGAAATAGCCGGCATAGAAACCGTCATCGCCGCGCGGACCGGCTTCGCCTTCGTTCTGGGCGCCCAGCTCGATTGCCAGCTTGTAGACCTTGTCGACCTGCTCGCGATTTTCCGCCTGGAAGGCCGCCATGACGCCATTGCCGACCGTGGCCGGATTGCCATCGAAAGGCTTGGTCAGAGCGATGCCACAACCGCCGCCGGGCTTGCCCCAGGCGATAAAGCTGTCGAAGTCCATCATCCGGCCGACGCCGAACTCGCCACACAGCTTGTCGTAAAAGGCGCCCGCGCGCTCCAGGTCGTTGGTTCCGAGGGTTACGTAGCCCAGCATTCCGATCTCTCCCTTGCAGAATGTTCTTGAAATGTTCCAGTCATCTTTAACGCCCGGAGGGCGGGTGTCCAGTAAAATCGTCGTCGCCTGTTTTCGGCTAAAGCGGCAGAGGTGCGATCACCCCCGAGCTTGCTGTTCGGTGAAGCGGGTTGCGAGTTCCACGATGACGACCGTCGTTGCGTGTGCCGCTGCGCCGACTGTCCACCAGATCGTCGCCCATTTCATCACGAAGGCGCCGACACCCAGATTGATGCCCGCAAAGACGATCATCCCCAGGATGTAACCGGCCAGGTGTATCCACAGGGACAGGCGCAGCGCGGCCGTCACCTTTTCGTTCTTGCGCTGGACGATATCTGCGGCTTCTGCTTCCGGATCGAGGCACAGTGCGATGGCCTCGACATTGAAGGCAGCCGCCAGGGCCATGACGGTTTCCCGCGAGGCGGGCTCGCAATTCTCCACCCGCTGCACGGTGCGCAGTCCGATCCCGGCCAATTCGGCGAGGTGTTCCTGGGACCAGTGACGTTCCTCGCGCCAGCGTCTGATCTTGGCCGCGTCAGTCTTGAAAGCCATGAAATTCTCCTGTGGCTCTTGCTTGTAATCAGGTCAGCCTGAAAGGCCAGTAGAAGCGTCACCAGACCACGCCATGGCCGCGCCAGCGGCCCGCCACACGTACGTCAGGAGGCCGCCAGGGAGGGAAAAGCCGGGGCAATTGTTTGCGGGGGGATAGGCGAGGTCGCGACCCGGGCGCCCGGCACGAGTGGAAGCCGGAACCGGGCCATCGTCACTCGGGCCATCATCACTCGGGCCATCGTCACTCGGGCCATCGTCACCGGGTCCGCCGCCCCGCATTCGCTGTGTCCGGGAACCGCTTGTGACAATTGGCTAGTCCGGACTCGCCAACAGTTGCGGCTGCGACCGGGCCTCTCGCCCGGCTTGGCAATCGCTAGACTGATGGATCAGAGAATCACTCGCGCGCGGTTCGCGCAGCGGCGAATAAGGGAGCCGGCAGGATGTCAGAAGCGGCAGCAATTACGGCGATCGATACAGTGCGGGCCCGCGCCGGTGCAGCCGGTTCCGCCATCGAGCGTGATTATCTAGCCCTACTGCGCGACATTCTCGAGACCGGTGCCGAGCAGCATGACCGGACCGGCGTCGGCACGCGCTCCGTCTTCGGGCGTCAATTGCGCTGCGACCTGTCGCAGGGCTTCCCGCTCCTGACCACCAAAAAGGTGCATTTCAAGTCGATCGCCATCGAACTCCTCTGGTTCCTCAAGGGCGAGACGAATGTGCGCTGGCTGCAGGAGCGCGGCGTGACGATCTGGGACGAGTGGGCCGATGAAAACGGCGATCTCGGACCGGTCTACGGCAAGCAGTGGCGTCGCTGGGAAGGTCCCGACGGGACCGAGATCGACCAGCTCTCCAACATCCTCGACCAGATCCGGGACAATCCGTCCTCGCGGCGTCTGATCGTGTCCGGCTGGAATCCGGCGGACGTGCCGAACATGGCGCTGCCGCCCTGCCACACGCTCTACCAGTTCAATGTCGCCAACGGGAAACTCTCCTGCCAGCTCTACCAGCGCTCGGCCGACATGTTCCTCGGCGTGCCGTTCAACATCGCCTCCTATGCTCTGCTGACCATGATGGTGGCGCGCGTCTGCGGGCTGGAGCCGGGCGAATACGTGCACACCTTCGGCGATGCCCACATCTATTCGAACCATATCAACCAGGTGAACGAACAGCTCTCGCGCGATCCGCGCCCGCTGCCGACGCTGACCCTGGCGGATCGCGGCCAGAGCCTGTTCGATTTCGAGTTCGAGGATTTCAGGCTTGAGGGATACGAGCCTCATCCGCGGATATCGGCGCCGGTGGCTGTCTGATGCCGGAGGCCGCACCGCTCGGTGCCCTCGGCGGGAAGATCGCAGCCGTCTCCGATATCTATGCCTCACGCTACGGAATCGACCGGTCGGGCGACTGGCACCTGCTCAAGCTTCAGGAGGAGATGGGCGAGCTGACCCAGGCCTACCTCACCGTCCAGGGGCGTACGCGCAGACCGGCGGATGCCGCCGCGCGCAAGGCGCTCGAACGCGAAATGGCGGACGTGCTCGGCATGCTTCTCCTGCTGGCTCGCGATGAAGGCGTTGACCTCGATGCGGCGGTTGCCGAGAAGTGGCTCGGCTGGCTGGAAACGCCGCAACCGGCCTGACGCGAAAGCCTGGACTTCATTCATCATGACCGAGACCATCGTTCCGAAAATCTGCCTGATCGCTGCCCGCGGCCGGAACAATGTTATCGGCGCAGAGGGCGATCTGCCCTGGCGGCTGTCGTCCGATCTCCAGCTCTTCAAGGCGACGACGCGGGGCAAACCGGTCATCATGGGCCGCAAGACCTGGGAGAGCCTGCCGCGCCGCCCGCTGCCGCAGCGGCTCAACATCGTGATGACGCGCCAGGCCGGCTATGAGGCCGAGGGTGCATATGTCGTGTCCGATCTCGCCGATGCCATGAACGCTGCCTTCGCGCGGGCCATTGCGGACCGTGTGGATGAAGTGTTCATCATTGGCGGTGCGCAGATCTATTCCGCGTCCATTCACCTAGCCGACCGGCTCTATCTCACCGAGGTCGATGCCGAACCGGAAGGGGAGGCGGTTTTCCCGGCTTTCGACGAGGCGCAATGGCGCGAAGTCGAACGCGAGGCCTATCCGGCCGGCGAGAAGGACGAGCACGACTTCGTCTTCCGGGCGCTTCACAAGCTCTGAAACTTCACTGCCGGAGGTAACGGGGGACACGCCGTCTGCCGAGTCCCGCCCGATTACCCTTGAACCGGTCGGCGCATGCGTTCATGTAGGGCGTCGAACAACCAAGAGGATAAACGCGACCCATGCCGTGGAACGACAATCAGGGTGGTGGCGGCGGAGGCCCATGGGGCTCCGGCGGAGGAAACAACAACGGACAGAATCCCTGGGGCCGCCGGCCGCAGGGAGGCGGCGGCGATGAGGGCCCCGATCTCGACGAGGTCGTCCGCGATCTGCAGCGCAAGATGCGCGGCATGTTCGGCGGCGGCGGCTCCGGTGGCGGAAAGGGCGGCGGCAAGGGTGCCGGCGCTTTCGGATTCGGCCTGATCATCATGATCCTGATCGGCGTCTGGTTCATCATCCCGAATACGGGCGGCTGGTATCAGGTCGGGGCGAACCAGGCCGGTGTCGTTCTGCGCTTCGGAGAGTACGATCGCACGGCCACGCCGGGTTTGCGCTTCAAGTTCCCCAGCCCGATCGAGACGGTCATGTTGCCGGAGGTCACGACGACCAATGAAATGACGATCGGTGAGGGCTCCGAAGGCCAGATGCTGACCCGCGACGAGAACATCGTTGATATCGACTTTGCCGTGCAGTGGCGGGTCGATCTGGGCTATCCGGACGGTGTCCGCGACTATCTCTTCAATGTCCGCGATCCGCGCGGCACGGTCAGCGCCGTTGCCGAGAGTGCCATGCGTGAAGTGGTCGGCACGTCCGATCTGCAATTCATCATCACCGAGGGTCGCGCCGAGGTATCCCGCCGGACGCGCGAACTCCTGCAGGAGACACTGAACGACTATTCGGCGGGGATCGAGATCCTTCAGGTGAACCTGCGGAACGCACAGCCGCCGGAGCGCGTGATCGACGCCTTCCGCGGCGTCGACGTGGCTCAGCAGGAAGCCGAACGGGCCCAGCTCAACGCGACCGCCCACGCCAACCGGGTTATTCCGGAAGCGCGTGGTACCGCCGCACAGGTGACGCAGCAGGCCCAAGCCTATCGCGACTCGGTCATCGCCGAGGCACAGGGTCAGGCCGACCGCTTCGTGGCCATCTATGACCAGTACCGGGAAGCGCCCGACGTGACGCGCCGCCGGATGTATCTGGAAACCATGGAACGTGTGCTCGGCAATTCCGAACTCATCGTTCTCGACGGCGAGGCCGGGGCCTTGCCCTACCTCCCGCTCGACCAGCTGGGCCGCAACCGTACGCAAGGAGACAACCAATGATCCGCACACTCGGAATCATCATTCTTGCGGCCGCGGTCTTCGTGGGGCTGCAGAGCGTCTACACCGTCAATGAAACCCAGCAGGCCCTGATCCTGCGTCTCGGCGAACCGGTCGATGCCGTCAACGAGGTGGCAGAGCCCGATCCGGGCCTGCACTTCAAGACGCCCTTCATCATGGACGTGCTGATCTTCGACAAGCGTAATCTCGAACTGGACCTGGATGCCGAGGAAATCCTCGCCTCCGACCAGGAACGCCTGATCGTGGATGCCTTCCTGCGCTACCGGATTACGGAGCCGCTGCGCTTCTACCAGACCTTCCGTGACGAGCGCGGCGCCCGTGTCCGCCTTGAACAGATCATGGATGACAGTCTGCGCGGCGTGATCGCTTCCATCCCGTCTTCCGACGTCATCTCCGGCCAGCGTGCCAATCTGATGAACCGGGTGCAGGCAGCCGTGGAAGCACAGGTCCGTACCGGCAGCTTCGGCATCGAGGTGATCGACGTGCGCATCCTGCGCGCCGATTTGCCGCCGCAGATCGCGGACAATGTCTTCCAGCGCATGCGCTCCGAGCGTGAACAGGAAGCGGCCCGCATTCGCGCCGAAGGTGAGCAACGTGCCACGGAAATCCGCGCCAATGCGGATCGCCAGGCTCGCATCATCGAGGCCGAGGCCCGCGCCGAATCCGAACGTATTCGCGGTGAAGGCGATGCCCGGCGGAACGAGATCTACGCCCTGGCCTATAATCGCGATCCGGAATTCTTCGCCTTCTACCGTTCCATGCTGGCCTACGAACTGGCGGTTCCGGACGGGACGCCGATCGTGATCCCGCCGGATTCGGAATTCTTCCGCTATTTCCGCAGCGAAGCCGGCGAATAGTGTGGACCATCCTCATCGCCGGGCTGGGTGTGGCGCTCGCACTGGAAGGTGCAGCCTACGCCCTTGCCCCGGTAAAGATGCAGGATTTCCTTCGCCAGATATCGCAATTGAGCCCGGACCAGCTAAGGCTGGCCGGGCTTTTTGCGCTCAGTGCTGGTGTTCTGATCGCCTGGCTGGTTCTGAGCGGATAGGAATTCGGGCTTGTTTTGACGCAGATTTCAGGGTGCACCATCCTGTTACTGCGGTTGCGGCGCAGGCGCGGCTGGATGTATTCACATTAACCACTTGCGTTTGACGACTTCCGACCGGCGGGTAGCGATGCGGCGTTTTCTTTTTCTGATCCTTCTTGCGGTGGCGGCTCCGGCCGCGCCGGTTCCGGCTGGTCTCGCACCAGCAGCGCTCGCCCATCCGGCGCCCGACGGTTTTGCCGAACTGGCCGAGCGGCTCTCGCCGGCCGTGGTCAATATTTCGGCGGCCCAGCGCCTGGACAGCGGCGACGGCCTGCCGGACTTCCCGGAAGGTTCTCCGCTCGAACGCTTCAACGACATTTTCGGCAATGCGCCGCGCATCGCGAATTCGCTCGGGTCCGGCTTCATCGTCGATCCGTCCGGCCTGGTCGTGACCAATAATCACGTCATCGACGGCGCGGACGAGGTCGAAGTCTCCTTGCCGGATGGACGCGTCTTCCCGGCGGAAATCGTCGGCATCGACCCGGTGACCGATCTCGCCGTCCTGCGCATGCAGGTCAGCGAGCCCATGCCCTATGTCGAGTTCGGCGACAGCGACGATGCGCGCGTCGGCGACTGGGTGATCGCGATCGGCAACCCGTTCGGTCTTGGCGGCACCCTGACCGCCGGCGTCGTCTCGGCGCGCGGCCGGGAGGCCGGAGGCCGTTACGACGACTACATCCAGACCGACGTGGCCATCAATACGGGCAATTCCGGCGGCCCGCTCTTCAATATGAGTGGCGATGTGGTCGGCGTTAACACGCTCATCCTCTCGCCGACCGGGGCCAGCGTCGGTATCTCGCTCTCCATTCCGTCCAATATCGCGACCCGCGTGGTCGACCAGCTGATCGAGTTCGGCGAGACGCGCCGCGGCTGGCTGGGCGTAAGCGTGCAGCTGGTCACGCCGGAACTGGCGGAGAGTTTCGAACTCGATACGCCCTATGGTGCCATCATTTCCCGCGTCGAACCGGATGGCCCGGCCGATGAGGGCGAGCTGCGCGTCGGCGATCTCGTGCTCGGTTTCGACGGCCGGCGCGTCCGCGACAGCCGAAATTTCTCGCGCATGGTGGCGGAGACCGAGATCGGCCGCACCGTTCCCGTCGACATCATCCGCCGCGACCGTCAGATGACTCTGCAGGTCACGGTCGGCGAACTCTCCGAGGAATCCGGCGAAGCCGCGACGGGACCGGCAGAAAGCGTGATCGATCCGGTCCCCGAGGCCGGGAATGTGGTCATGGGCATGACTCTGGCCGTGCTGGATACACCGTCCCGCCGCCGCTACCGGGTCCATCCGGATGCCGAGGGTGTGCTGGTGACGGAGGTGGATCCCTCCTCCGATGCAGCCGGCAAGGTCCGCCCCGGCGACGTGATCGAGGAGGTGGAATTCGTCCGCGTCTCCAGCGTCGAAGACATCCGCGAGATTCTCGCGGGGCAGGATGACGGCCCGATCCGTGTCCAGCTCAATCGCGGCGGACAATACGTTCTGCAATCGATCCGGCCGTGACGCGTTGCCTCCTGATCGCCGGGCCCACGGCGTCGGGCAAGACAGCACTTGCGCTTGAAGCCGCCCGCCGTCTCGACGGCGAGATCGTCAATGCCGACTCCATGCAGATATATGCGGGCCTGTCGCTGATCACGGCGCGCCCGTCGCCGGAGGAAGTCGCACAGGCACCGCATCATCTCTTCGGCACTGTCGACCCGTCCGAGCGCTTTTCGGTCGGCATGTGGAGCGAAGCGGCGCTGGGATGCATCGCGGACATCCGGTCGCGCGGCCGGGTCCCGATACTCGTCGGCGGCACGGGTCTCTACTTCTCGGCTCTCGTCAGGGGGCTCGCCTTCGTGCCGGAAATCGGAGCGACGTCCCGGGCGAGGGCGGCCGATCTGCTTGAGGAAGGCGGCCTCACAGCGCTGCGGGCCGAGGCGGACCGGCTGGACCCGGTCGCGGCGGCGCGGGTGGCAGATGCCGACCGGCAGCGACTGTTACGCATTGTCGAGGTCGGATACGAGACCGGGCGGCCCCTGTCGGAATTCCAGGCGGAGACCCGTCCCCTTCTGGCTGAAACCGAGTGGCAAGGCGTCGTCATCGAACCCGACCGCGATGAGCTCTACCGCCGTATCGAGCTGCGTTTCGACCGGATGATGGAAGCCGGCGCGCTGGATGAGGTTCGCGATTTCGCGGCACGCGGGCTTTCGCCCGACCTGCCCGCCATGAAGGCGCTCGGCGTGCCGCCGCTCATTGCCGCGATAGACGGCGACATGCCGCTCGACGCGGCGGTCGTGCAGGCCAAGCAGGACAGTCGCCGCTATGCCAAGCGCCAGATGACATGGTTCCGTAATCAGACAGCCACATGGCCGCGCATACGGTCCTGCGATCCGGCTGCCGCGAGCGTGCAGCTGGCCGACATTCTGAGGGAGGGAGACTGGAATGGGCTGGATTGAGGGAATGCGGACGGCAGGCGTCGTCATGGTGGTCGCGCTTGCGGCGGGGCCGGCGACGGCGCAGACGGCGTCGGGCGTAGAGGGGATCATGCAGGCCGACCGCGATTTCGCGGCGCGGGCGGCTGAAGCGGGCGTGCAGACCGCCTTCACCGAATACATGGATGCCGTCGACGGCCGCATGGTGCGCGGCGGCGGGGATACGGTCGTCGGTGAGGCGGCGATCCGCGAATACTTCGCCGCGACCCCGCCGGAGACCTTGCTCCATTGGGAACCGCAGGAAGGTTTCGTCTCGGACGGCGATGATTTCGGCGTAACCTGGGGGAAGTGGGAGCTTCATCCGGACGGGAACCGGTCGACCGCCGCTGCCGCTCGCGGGACCTATGTCACGGTCTGGCGGCGCGACGCGAACGGCGTCTGGCGCGGCCTGCTGGACATGGGCAGCAATGACCCGTCCTATCGGCCTCCCGACACCGAAGCCGATTCGCAAAGCGCCCCCGAGGATGACTGAGCCGCTCTACACGAAAGATATCGACATCGCCCCGATCCGCGAGCTGAAGCTCGCCATCGTCGGATACGGCAATCACGGGCGCTCGCACGCGCTGTGCCTGCGCGACAGCGGCGCCGGGAACATCCGTATCGCCCTGCGCAAAGGCTCGCCCTCGCGAGCCAAGGCCGAGGCGGACGGTTTCGAGGTGGTGACGGTGGCGGAAGCGGCCGGCTGGGCTGACGCCATCTCGCTGCTGGCGGCAGATGAAGCGCACCGGCAGATCTGGAACGAAGCGATCCTGCCCAACCGGAAGCCGGGCCAGGCACTGATCCTCTGCCACGGCTTTTCCATCCATTACGGCCTGATCGAACCGCCCGCGGATGCAGATATCGTTCTCGCGGCGGCCAAGGGGCCCGGCGGTGCGGTGCGTCAGGAGTTCGAAAAAGGGGGCGGGCTGATCGGCTTCTGGGCCGTGCACCAGGATGCGAGCGGTCAGGCGCGCGATCTGGCCCTGGCCTATCTGGCCGGCATCGGTTCGGGCAATGTCGGCATATTCCCGACCAGCTTCCGTGAAGAGACGGTCTCCGACCTGTTCGGCGAACAGGTCGTCCTGGTCGGGGGAATGGTGGCGCTGGCCAAGGCGAGTTTCGAACGCCTGGTCGCGGCCGGTGTTTCGCCGCGCATGGCCTATATCGACTGCGTCCACGAGATCAAATATCTCGCCGACCTGATCCAGGCGCGCGGTATCGCCGGCATGTATGAGGCCATTTCCGACACGGCGGAGTTCGGCGCGCGGCTGATCGAGGACAAGATCGCCGGTCCGGAATTGCGGGCCGTCTTCGATGAGGCCATGGCTCGCATCGAGAATGGAGATTTTGCGCGGCAATGGGTAGAAACCCATGAAGCGGGCGACGCCATGCAGGCGGACCGCGCGCAGGACCGGGCCTTGCCGATCGAGGCGGCTGGCGCTGAACTTCGGGCCCGCATATACGGTGCCACGAAATAGCCAATAAGCGGATACATCTGTATCCAACTGATCTGATTTGTTCATGGCGGGGGCGAGGGATGGCTTTCAATCCGGTAAAAGTGCGGCGATACGGCGAACCGAAAGAGGTTGTGGCGCGGCTCTTCGAGGAAGTGGGCGGTATCCCGCAGGTCATGGAACTGCTCGAGCTCAGCCGGACGCGTGTCTACGCCCTGGCCGACCCGGACTCGACCAATGAGATCTCCTACACCCGTGTTGCCAAGCTGACGGAGACCGGTGCGACGGCGGCGGCGCAGCATCTGGCGGCGCTTGCCGGCGGTGTCTTCCTGCCGATCGACAAGGCGGAGGAAGCCGGCTGGCTGGCTCTGGCCGGAGAGGCGAGCCGGTCGAATGCCCGCAATATCGGCGCGCTCATGGAATCGCTCAGCGAAACCGAGCGCTCCCCGGGACGGGTCGATCAGGACGAGGCGCGCGAAATTCTCAAAGTGCTCGACGAGCAGCTCGGTATTCTCGCCATCCAGCGCGCCAAGCTGTCGGCGATCGCGTCCGGCGAGGCAGAAGATACGACCGCGGACTATCCCACCGAGAGCTGAAGCGGATTGCTCCTGGCCCGAACCGTGCTTAGTTAGGCGCAAGGGCCAGGCAGGGTCGTGGACGGAATGAACGGCTTTTTCAATTTCATCATGCGGATGGACGCGCGGGCGGCCCGTGCGGTCGGCGTGTCCGTTGCCCTTTTCGCAGTCGTGGCCCTGGTCTTCGTGCTGGGCCGCTTCGTGCTCGACATAGAGCCTGGCGCAGCCGGCAGCTGGTTCGAGACGGCCGCATCGCAATGGTATGCCCTGCCGCTGACCATTCTCGTCTTCATCGCCCTGTCGTTTCTGGGCGCTCCGCAATTCGGCCTGATGGCTGCCGCGATCGTCGCTTTCGGTCCGCGCACCGGCTTTGTCTATGCATGGATTGCGACCTTGAGTGCGGCGAGCGTGAATTACGTGCTGGGGCGGTATTTTGGTGCCGATATCCTCAAACGTTATGGCGGCGACTGGGCGAACCGGATATCCGACTTCATCGGCCGCAACGGCCTGCTGGCCAGCATGCTGGTGCGATGGGTGCCGTCCGGGCCCTTCATCGTCGTGAATATGGGCTTCGGCGTCGCGCGCACGCCTTATTGGGCGTTCGCGCTGGGAACGGCGATGGGCACCGGGCCGAAAATTTTTGTCGTCGGGCTCGCGGGGCAAAGCATTCTGGCGATGCTGTCGGAAGGAAAGCTTCTGCTCGGAGTGGCGCTGGCGGTAGCCGTGGTCGTCTGGATCGGCGTCATGTTGCTGGCGCGGCGCTGGCTGCGCCGGAACCGGCCGGTGGAAGATGGCGGCGAGGATGGTGTGGAAACTGCTGCTGCCGAGATCGATAAAAACTGATCCTGCCCCGAAAAGGCCTTTTAACGCCTGATTATTTATGTGCGGCTTTGCGGATGCACCCCTTGCAATCCATCGCGGAGCATCGCACAAGAAAAATAGTTGCACCGCGGCTTTGCCGCCACACCTTGTGAATTTTACACGCTATGCTCAACAGCCTTTTCGGTTTGCTCTCCGCGGATATCGCGATCGACCTCGGTACTGCCAACACGCTCGTTTATGTGAAGGGGCGTGGCGTGGTGCTCAACGAGCCGTCCGTTGTCGCCTACAAGGTCGACAAGGGACGCAAGCAGGTCCAAGCCGTTGGTGCTGAAGCGAAACTCATGCTCGGCAAGACGCCGGGCAATGTCGAAGCCATCCGGCCGATGCGCGATGGCGTGATCGCCGACTTCGACGTCGCCGAGGAAATGATCAAGCACTTCATCCAGAAAGTGCACAACCGCCGTGCCATGGTCTCGCCCCAGGTCGTGATCTGCGTACCTTCGGGTGCAACGGCCGTCGAACGCCGTGCGATTCACGAATCTGCCCTCGGTGCGGGCGCGCGCAAGGTCTATCTGATCGACGAGCCGATGGCTGCCGCGGTCGGCGCCGGCCTCCCGATCGACGAGCCGACCGGTTCCATGATCGTCGATATCGGCGGCGGTACGACCGAGGTCGCCGTTATGTCGCTTTCCGGCATCGTCTATTCGCGCTCCGTGCGCGTCGGGGGCGACAAGATGGACGAAGCCATCATCAACTATATCCGCCGCTCGGCGAACCTCCTGATCGGCGAGACCTCGGCCGAGCGGATCAAGAAGGAAATCGGGTCGGCCATGCCGCCGGTGAAAGGCGAAGGGCTTTCGCTCGACATCAAGGGCCGCGACCTCATGAACGGCGTGCCGCGCGAGATCGCGGTCACCGAAGCCATGATCGCGGATTCGCTGTCCGAGCCGGTCGAGCAGATTGTCGAAGCGGTCAAGCAGGCCCTCGAGGCGACGCCGCCGGAACTGGCTGCGGACATCGTCGACAAGGGCATCGTGCTGACGGGTGGCGGTGCACTGTTGCGCAATCTCGACACCGAGTTGCGCGAGCGGACCGGCCTGCCTGTGAGCCTCGCCGACGAGGCCCTGTCCTGCGTCGTCCTGGGGTGCGGCAAGGCTGTGGAAGATTTGCGTATCTGGCGGCCCATCCTCTCCGAAGCCGTGTAGTATAAAGGCTGGCGGGAGAGAAGGAGTGCTGCGTTGGCGTCTCGACGCTCCACACGACATGATGGTGATCAGGGTGTCCGGTTCTCGCGGACGCTCTTCATCGCCCTACTCGTCGTCTCCGGCGCCCTGATCGCCTTCGACCGGCCCAATTCGCGGTCGGGCGCTTTCGAAAGTTTCCGGGCCGGCTTTACCGACATCGCCGCACCGCTGCTCGATCTCGCTGCCCAGCCTCTGCGCGTGGTGAAGGGGATCGGTCCCTATTTCCGTCTCCAGGGCGAACTGGCCGAGGAAAATGCCCAGCTACGCCAGCAGCTCATCGAGGCGCGCTACTGGGAAGACCTCGCCTACCGCCAGCGCGACCGGATCGAGATCTATGAGGACGCGCTCGATGTCGAGGGTGAGGCCGTACAGGACCGGATCGGAGCCTGGACCGTTGCCGACCCGCGCGGCCCCTTCGTGCGCGCCCGCCTGATCGGCCGCGGCTCGGAGGCCGGGATCGAGGATGGCTATCCCGTCATCAATCTCTACGGTCTCGTCGGGCGAGTGTATGAGACCGGGCGCCGTTCGGCGCGGGTTCTGCTTCTCACCGATCTCAACAGCCGCGTGCCGGTCATGGCCGACAGGTCGAATGCGCGGGCCATCCTGATCGGGGATAATTCGCCCTATCCGCGTCTTGAATATGTCGGCCGCGCGCCCGACATCCAGGAAGGCGACCGGATCGTGAGTTCCGGCGATGACGGCATCCTGCCGCGCGGCCTGCCGGTCGGGGAGGCGATTCCGACCCGCGAGGGCGGCTGGCGCGTCCGCCTCTATTCCGATCAGGCGCCGATCGATTTCGTCTGGGTCTGGCCCTATCACCGGATCACGCCGCCGGACGAGGAAGTTGATACCAGCGAGGCGGAACTGGTCGATCCGGATGCGCTCGGGCCGGCGGTCGCGGATGTCGACGGGACGCCGCAGGGTGGCGCGGAGCAGGCTGACGCCAGGCAGACTGAAACCGGCGATGCCACCGATGTGCCTGCGACCGATGCGCCGGAGGACACGGAATGAGGAAGCCGACAGACAGGAGCGAACCCTATTGGGCGGCAGCCGGATGCGTGCTGTCGGTCCTGCTGGCCCTGCTCGTTCAGGCGGCGCCGACGCGTTTGCTCGACAGCGTCACAATCATGCCGACCTGGCCGTTGATCGCGATATTCCTCTGGTCCGGACTTCGTCCGCAATTCATGCCGCCGATCGCCGTCTTCGCGATCGGTCTGACCCAGGACCTTCTGACCGGCGCGCCGATGGGCGTCTGGGCGCTGTCCTATCTCGTCTCGATCGCGGTCTTCCGATTCCGCGGCGAGGACGGGATGCCGCGCGACCTTCCGCCTATCTTCCTGCGCTTTGCCGGAACGCTGCTCCTGGCCCATGCCATCGCATTCGCAGCAGGCAGTTTCGCGCTCGAGCAGATGGCGGATATCCGCCCGCTGCTCACCGAGATCGTGGCGACCATCCTCATGTTCCCCTTGCTGGCCTATCTCGTGCTGCGCCGTCGCCGGTCCAGCCGCACGGGCTTTATCGGAGGGTAATGGCAGGACACGATGCGCGCTGACCGTCAGGAACAGGATCTCAAGTTTACGCGCCGCGCGCTGCTGATGGCGGGCGCGGGCGGGCTTGCCTTCCTGGGACTGAGTGCGCGGCTCTATTCGCTGCAGGTTCTCGAGGCCGAGCGTTACCGGCTCCTGTCCGAGGACAACCAGTTCAACTATCGCCTCCTGCCGCCTTCGCGCGGGCGAATTCTCGACCGGTTCGGCGTTCCCGTGGCGGATAATCGCGACAGTTACCGCGTGCTCGTCGTTCCGGAACAGGCCGGAGATGTCGAAGCGGCCCTCGACCGGCTGGCGCGCTTCATGCCGCTGACCGAGCGCGAACGCGAACGCGTGCTACGCGCCGCCGCGCGACAGCCGCGCTTCCGCGCTATCACCGTCGCGGATGACCTCGACTGGCAGACCTTTTCCGCGATCAATCTCAATGCCCCCGACCTGGCCGGTATCACGCCGGACGTCGGGGAGGTGCGGAACTATCCCTACGGCTTCTCCTTCGCTCACGTCGTCGGCTATGTGCAGCCGCCGAACGAGGACGATATCGCCAATGACAATCGCGAGGCGGAACGGCTACTTCGGCATCCGGGCTTCCGGGTCGGCAAGACTGGCGTCGAGATCGCGCGCGAGCATGATCTGCGCGGTGCGGCGGGCGCTCTCAAGACCGAGGTCAATGCGCGCGGCCGCGTGATCCGCGAACTGCCGGAACAATCCACCGAGCCGCAGCCGGGACAGGACGTGGTCCTGACCCTCGATGCGGACATCCAGCGCTATGCCAATGAGCGGCTGGGCGAGGAGAGTGCTTCGGCCGTCGTGATCGATGTCAATACGGGCGAGCTGATCTCACTGGTCTCCACGCCGAGCTTCGATCCCAATCTTTTCGTCGGCGGTATCTCGTCGGAGGATTACGGCGCGCTGCGCGACAATGATCACAACCCGCTCTTCCACAAGGCGATCCAGGGCACATATCCGCCCGGCTCGACCTTCAAGGCAGTGGTTGCGGCTGCGGCGCTGGAGCACGGGCTGGTCGATCCGGGCGAGACCATTCGCTGCAACGGGTCCGTTCAGCTGGGAAATCGCGAATTCCACTGCTGGCGTCGCCGGGGGCACGGCCCGGTCAATCTCCACGAGGCCGTGAAGACGTCCTGCGACATCTTCTTCTACCAGATGGCGGAACGTCTCGGCATCGACCGTCTCTACGAGATGGCGGTCCAGTTCGGGGTCGGCCAGGAATTCGAGATCGGCATTTCCGGCGTCCGGCGGGGCAATATGCCTAGCCCGGCCTGGAAGCGGGCGCGCTATAACCAGGGCTGGTCGACCGGCGACAGTTACAATACAGGCATCGGACAGGGCTATGTCCTGATGTCGCCGCTCCAGCTTGCCGTGATGACGGCGCGCGTAGCCTCCGGGCGGGCGGTGTCGCCCTCGCTCTACCGTAATGCCATGGCGCCGCCGGCCGAGCGCATCACGCTCGGCGACGGTGTCCTCCAGCGTGTGCGAGAGGGCTTGCGCGCCGTTGTGCATGAGCCGGGCGGGACCTCCTATTCGCTGGGCGGTCTTGGCATCGAAGGGATCGAGATGGCCGGCAAGACCGGTACGGCGCAGGTCTATTCCATCACCGCGGAAGAGCGTGCCGCTGGCGTGCGCGACCAGGAAGACCTGCCCTGGCGTCTGCGCGATCATGGTCTATTCATGTGCTACGCACCGGCCGACAATCCGAAATATGCCTGTGTCGTCGTGGTCGAGCATGGCGGCGGATCGAGTGCGGCGACGCGTCCGGCGCGGGATATCCTGCGCCGTGTTATCGCCCGCGACCCGTCCAGCCGGCCCGGCGTCTTCGCCGAAGTCCGCGATCCGGACCGGGGAGGCGCCTGATGGCCGTCTTCCGAGAGAGCGTCCCGCGCGACCTGACCGGCAAGCTGATGGAGCTGAACTGGACCCTGGTCCTGCTTCTCATTCTGCTCGGCGCAGCGGGTATCGGCATGCTCTATTCCGTGGCCGGCGGCAGCTGGGACCCCTGGGCGACCAAACACGCGATCCGCTTCGCCGTCGGTTTCGGCGGCATGGCCGTAATCGCGCTCTTCCCGCCACGCTTCTGGATGGGCGTCGCCTATCCGGTCTATCTCCTTGCCCTGATCCTGCTGGTCGGGGTCGAGGTCGCGGGTGTTACCATCAACGGCTCGCAGCGCTGGCTCGATATCGGGCCTATCCGCATCCAGCCCTCGGAAATCATGAAAATCGCTGTCGTTCTTGCGTTGGCGCGGTTCTACCATGACCTGCCGATGGAGAAGGTCTCGACGCTGAGCGGGCTGATCGTTCCTGCGGCCCTGATCGGCATGCCGGCGGCCCTGATCGCGAACCAGCCCGACCTGGGCACGACGCTGCTTCTCGTGGCGACTGGGGCGGCGGTGGTCTTCCTCGCCGGGCTCAGCTGGTGGGTGATCTCGATCGCGGGTGCGGCCGGTCTGGTCGGCGGGATCGTGTTCTATTTCAACTTCCTGCACGATTATCAGCGCGAACGGATCATGACGATGTTCAATCCGGACGCGGACCCTCTAGGGGCGGGCTACCAGATCCTCCAGTCGAAGATCGCGCTGGGGTCGGGCGGTTTTACCGGCAAGGGTTTCATGGAAGGCACCCAGTCCCAGCTCGACTATCTGCCGGAGAAGCAGACCGACTTCATCTTCACGATCCTGGGCGAGGAGTTCGGCTTTGTCGGCGGCATCGTCGTGCTGGCGATTTATGCGCTCGTCCTGGCCAATACGGTCGCCATCGCGGCGAGCTGCAAATCCACCTTCCTGCGTCTGGTCTGCATGGGCGTGGCGACCACCTTTGCCCTCTATGTAATCATCAATGTGGGCATGGTGATGGGAACGCTCCCGGTCGTCGGCGTGCCGCTGCCGCTGATCTCCTATGGCGGTACGGTCATGCTGGCCGTCCTTGCGGGCTTCGGCCTCATCCTCGGCGCCCACATCCACCGCAACGCGGAACCGCCGCGCGGAACCGGCCTTTTCGGCTGAAATCGCTCCGCATCGCTGACGCAACCAACTTGACCAAGCCGTGCGCTTGGGGAAGTGTGCGCGACAAATTTACACAATACCGGCGCGGCCAATCGCGCCTTGTGAGGGGAGAGTTTCATGGCGTCTACGCCCACGGCTTCGCACGCGCACTGGTCATCGCGATTTGCATTCATCATGGCAGCGGTCGGTTCCGCCGTCGGTCTCGGCAATCTCTGGCGCTTCCCGTTCATGACGGGCCAGAACGGCGGTTCGGCCTTCGTGCTGATCTATATCGGCTGTGTGATCCTCTTCGCCCTGCCGGTCCTGATGGCCGAGATCGCCATCGGCCGTCACGCGCAGATGTCCGCCGTGTCCTCGACCCGCAAGATGGCCATCGATGCCGGCAAGTCCGGCAAATGGTCCGTGGTCGGCTGGGTATGTACCGCCGCCGGCTTTCTCGTCCTGACGACCTATTCGGTGATCGCCGGCCAGATCATGGCCTATTCCGCCGCCGGCTTCATGGGCGGTTTCGCTCAGGAGGGCGGGGCGTCCATGTTCTATGAGGGCTATGGCTCACAGATGATCTGGCACGCCATCTTCATGGGCATCACCATCCTCATCGTCGCCCAGGGGCTCAAGGGTGGTATCGAACGGGTTGCGACCCTGCTCATGCCGGTCTTCTTCATCGTCCTGCTCGGCCTGACCGGCTATTCCCTGGCGAACGGATCCGCCGGCGACGCGATCGCCTATCTGTTCACGCCGGACTTCTCCGCGGTGAACGGCGCCACCTTCGTCTCCGCGCTCGGCCAGGCCTTCTTCTCGGTCTCGGTCGCCTCGGCCATCATGATCACCTACGGCTCCTACCTGTCGCGCGACACGAATATCGGCTCCTCCGCCGTGACCATCGCGTCTGCAGACACGGTGGTCGCCATCATCGCCGGACTCATGATCTTCCCGATCGTGTTCATGGTCGGTATCGATCCGGCCGCCGGTCTTGGCCTGATCTTCGAAGCGCTTCCGGCTGTCTTCGCCGACATGCCGGCGGGCAATCTGATCGGTGGTGCCTTCTTCGGCCTCGCCTTCATCGCGGCGGTGACCTCGTCGATCTCGCTTCTGGAAGCCACCGTGGCCTTCATTGACGAGCACTCCGACTTCTCGCGTCCGATGGCCGCGTGGATACTGGGCGGCTTCGCCTTCATGATCGGCGCAGGGGCTGTTTATTCGTCGAGCTTCGCAGGTGGGTTCGTCGATGTGCTTTCCGGCGAAATCCTGCTGCCGTTGGGCGGTTTCCTGGTCGCGGCCTTCACCGGTTGGGTCATTCCCAAATCCCTGCTGCGCGAAGAGCTGTCGCACACCAATCCGAAGCTGTTCGCCTTCTTCCACTTCGCGGTGCGCTATGTGGTTCCGATCGCGATCGGCGCCATCCTGGTGCTCGGTCTGGATGCCCGCTTCTTCGGCGGCACCCTGAACGGGATGCTGGGTCTGAGCTAGCCGAACTGATCGGCAAAGGCATCGGTGGCGCGCACGAGCCCGTCGACGATGCCCGGCTCGCCGGCCGCATGGCCGGCATCGCCGATTATCTGGAGCCTCGCTCGCGGCCATGCCCGGGCGAGGCTCCATGCCGTCCGGGGCGGAGTCACCACGTCATAACGGCCCTGGACGATCACACCGGGCAGATGGTTGAAGCGGTGTGAATCCTCGATCAGCTCTCCATCGCGCTCCAGAAAGCCTCTGTTAATAAAATAATGACTTTCCAGACGCGCCAGCGCATCGGCCCTGACGGGGTCGGCGAGGGGGGCTGACGGGTCTCCCGTCATCGAGATCAGTGCGCTCTCCCAGCGGGCCCAGGCGAGGGCGTCGGGGCGCCGGCGGACGATGTCCGGCTCCGCCAGCCGCTCGTAATAGGCCCGGATTATATCCCCTCTTTCCTCCGCCGCGAGCGGTCCCACGAGACGCTCCCAGGCGTCCGGGAAAAGCATGTTCGCACCCTGTTTGTAGAACCAGTCCAGCTCGGCCTGGGTACAGGTGAACACCCCACGCAGGATGAGACCGAGGCAGCGGTCGGGATGCGCGCGGGCATAGGCCAGCGCCAGTGTTGCGCCCCAGGAACCCCCGAAAATCAAGGCCTTGTCGACACGTAATTGTTCGCGAATGCGCTCGATATCGTCGATGAGATGCTGCGTCGTGTTCGCGTCCAGCGCGCCGTGCGGCGTCGACTGACCACAGCCCCGCTGGTCGAACAGGATGATGCGATAGCGTCGCGGGTCGAAGAAACGCCGCAGCGCCGGCGAGCTTCCGCCGCCGGGGCCGCCGTGCAGAGTGATGACCGGAATTCCGTCCGGACGGCCGCATTCCTCGACGTAGATTTCATGTCCGTCACCAACGTTCAGGCGATAGGTCTGGTTGGGACGGATCGGCGGATAGAGCAGGCGTCTTGTGTAGGATGCATCCATGATCGGCACTGTGATGTTAGCGTCTCATAAACGCAATAAGGCGTAGCTTAATCGCTGCCCACGCGTTATCATCCACGCGTTTGGGGACATCTTTTCGAGTTTTGGGAAACAGTCTTAATGATCTCAGTCCGGCGTGTCCTGATAGCCATGAGTGCCTGCTGCCTGGCGGCTGGCTGCGCCAGTGCGCCGATCTCGCTGGCTGCCCGGACCGACAGCATTGCGCTCCAGTCCACACCTGATCAGCAGACCCTTTCCCGTTCCGCAGATGCGATGGAAGCCGGATACCGCGAAGCCGGCCTGATCCGCGACGCCGGTGCCATGGATACCGCGATGAACTGGATGGGACGTCTGACCGGCCATGGAGGCGACGACGCCCCGGTCGATGCGGTGACCTATTATCTCGACGCGCACGAAGCCGATCTCGCCCGGGACGGCCTGGCCGGTACGGTGCTCGCCGACCTTCGCTATGCCTGCGAACTGGCGGCTGCGGTCGATCGCTCCGCGGCCGATGTCGTACAGACCGGTGGCGGCGTTTCCCGGGCTGCGCTCAATCGCAGCCTCGGCGATGTCGAGACGGCCATGGCGCAGTCGCGCGATGCGCTCGATCTCTTCGACAGCCTGATCACGCGTGTCGGAACCGGCGATGATGCGGGCATGCTGGGCGAGCTGCAGGCGCAGCGCGCCGAGCTGGCTGTTACGGCGACCCGTCTGCGCGATCACGCGGATGCCCTCGCGGCATTGCGGCGCCAGGGTTCGCGTCAGCCCGTTTCCTGATCCCGATGATTTCACCGGATGACGTGAAAGGGTTCCTCGATCCGGTAGAGGGCGAGGCGCTTGCGGCCTGTGCGCGCGAATGCGGCAAGCTGGGTCCGATCCTGGAAATCGGCTCCTATTGCGGCAAGTCGGCTCTCTATCTCGGCCCGGCCGCACGCGAGACCGGAACCGTTCTCTACACGCTCGACCACCACCGCGGCTCCGAGGAGCACCAGCGCGGCGAGGAATATCACGATCCAGATCTCTATGATGAGCGACTCGGCGCGGTCGAAACGCTGCCCGCATTGCGCGAGACCCTGTTCCGCGGCGAGCTGGAGGATTGCGTGATCCCGGTCGTCGGGCGGTCCTCGACCATCGCAGCCAACTGGACCACGCCTCTGGGCATGGTCTTCATCGATGGCGGCCATTCCATGGAGGCGGCCCTGGCCGATTATCGCGGCTGGGCCGGACGTGTGGCGCCAGGCGGTATCCTGGCGATCCACGACGTCTTCCCCAATCCGGAAGATGGCGGCCGTCCGCCCTATGAAATATGGAAACTGGCCGTTGCGTCCGGCCTGTTCGAGCCGGTCAGGCGGACAGGAACACTGGAAGCGCTTCGCCGTCTGGCCTGACGGGCGGTATCTCGGCGACATGATTGCGGATGAGCAGATCCGAGCCCGGCGTCAGCGAGTCCAGTGCGTCTGCAGCCATGACGAGCGCGCCGGCGGTCCAGCTGGGGCGTTCATAGGGCCAGACCACATTTTCCGCGAACTGCCAGCCCATCCAGTAGCCGCCATCCTTTGCCTGTAGCGGGGCGAGGTTCTCGATCAGCTGACGCGCCTGATCCGTCTTGCCGGCGGCGAGGCAGGCGAGCGCGAGTTCGGCAGTCTCGGCTGCTGTGACCCAGGGCTCGTCGGAGACGCAGCGGCACCCCAGTCCCGGTTCCACGAAATCCGTCCAGCGCGCGAAGAGGCGCGCTTGCGCGGTCTCGCGTCCCAGGACGCCGGCGAGGACGGGATAATACCAGTCCATGGCGTAGCGGCGCCGGTCCGTGCCATGGCGATCGAAACGGGCGTCGTTCTCGCGCAGGGCCGCGCCGACGCGGCGTCGGGCCTCGATCCAGCCGCCGACGTCTTCTTCCATGAGCCGGCCCATCAGAATGGCGCATTCCAGTGATTTGTAGAGGCTGGCATTGCCGGCGCGCAGGGAGTCTATCGTATCGAGCGAGGTCTCGTCCTTGCGGGCATTCCAGACGATATCGCCGTGCGACGTCTGGTGTGCGAGCACGAAGGCCATCGCCTTGCGGACCATGGGCCAGTAGCGAGGCAGGTCGGACAGGGCGCGAAGGGCGAGCAGGCTGCGCAGGACGGTGACCGCGGCATAGCCCGAGAAATTGGTGTCGCGGGCGGTCTCCGGCGTGCCAGGTACAAGCCGGCGATTGGCATCGTCGAGCGGCACTGAGGCGCCGAGATCGCCGGTCCAGCCGCCATCGGTTTCCTGACGCTCGGCCAGACAGTCCAGCGCCTTGCGGGTCTCGGCCTCGCGGCCCGCGATGGCCAGCGCCATGGCGCCTTCGCCATGGTTCCAGGCGTCCCAGATGCCCGCCTCGATCCACGGGATGGCGCCGTCCGGCCGCTGCAGGCGGACAATATGATCGGCGCAGGCGCGGATATTGACGGTCTTGGCCATGGTCAGGCGGTCTTTCGGAAATACATCACCTCGGATTTACCGAGGACGGGATCGAGAAGGCGTTCCAGCGTACGGGTGAGCCAGGGCCGCTGCATGAGATCCCATTCGAGGAATTTGCGATAGAGACGCACCAGACCGCTCGTTTCGCGGCTGTCCCAGAGGGCGCATTGCAGCCACCAATAGGGCGAATGGAGCGCATGCGCCCAGTGACGCTTGAAGCGGCGGAAGCCCTGTTTCTCGACCGAGTTCTTCAAACCGTTCGAACGGAAGATGCGGACATGGCCGCCGGGCGTGTTCTGATAGCCGGTCGACAATTTCCAGCAGATCGCTTCGGTCCAGTAGCGCGGCACCGAGGCGACGAAAATGCCGCCGGGCTTGAGCACGCGGGCGATCTCGGCCAGCACGACATCCGGGTCCGGCACGTGTTCGAGCACTTCGGAACAGACGATGCGGTCGAACGTGCCCGCCTCGAAGGGGAGCTGCTCGGCATCGCCTGCGGACAAGGTGGCCGCTCGCAGCGCGGAGGCCGGCTCGGGCGGGGGTAGTTCGAAGAACTTGTCGAGCGCGATGGAGGCGTCCTCGTGTGACAGGTCGACGCCGACCGCATGGACGGGCGTCTCGTCCCAGTAGAGCGCATGCAGGTGCCGGCCCTGACCGCAGCCAAGATCGAGCACGCGCATGCCCGCTTCCAGTTCCATCGGCTCGAGTTTGATCGTCATCATGTCGGTCAGGCCCGTCTATCGGCGAGAGCTTCGGCATAGAGCCGGGAGGCGGCCAGGGCATGACCCGACCAGTTGAACTCGGCGCGGGCACGCTCGGCGGCCCGCTCTCCCAGGGCCCGGGCTTCCTCGGGATTGTCCAGCAGGCGGGCGAGATTGTTCGCCATCGGCTCGGCTTCGCCGGACGGCGAGACCAGGCCGGCATCGCCAACCACTTCGGGAAGGGCGCCGCCATCGCTGGACACGACCGCCGCTCCGCAGGCCATGGCCTCGGCGGCCGGGAATCCGAAACCTTCGAACCGGGCCGGGCAGGCGACGATATGAGCGCGGCGATAGAGCGAGGCGATCTCGGCCCGGGTCAGGTCGGAACTGGTGCTCACGCGATCGCTCAGACCGCGCGCGGCCAGCATGCGCTTGGCTGGCCCGTCGCGCAGCGTGCCGACGATGTGAAGACGGGCTTTCGGCCGGGCCGCAGCGACCTGGGCGAGTGCGTCGATCAGGACGTCCAGCCCCTTGATCGGCACGTCGGCGCTGGCCGTGGTGACGATCAGTCCGGTCTCGCGCGCGACGGACGGGGCCGGCGAGAAGGTCTCGTGGTCGATGCCGTTGAAGGCGATATGGACACGCTCAGGGTCGACGCCGTAACGCTCGGCATGGGTATCGCGCGCGGCCCCCGAAACAGCCAGCAGTCGCGGCAATTGGCGCGCGGTACGGGCCTGCATGCCCACGAAACGATACCAGCGGCGCGTCAGCAGGCGCTCCCACCATTTCCGGCCGGCAGCGAGGGCATAGTCCCGGTCGATGGCGATCGGATGGTGGATGGTGGTGATGACGGGCAGACGGCGGTCGATCTCGAGAAAGGGCGTGGCCAGCGTCTGGTTGTCATGAATGACGTCGAACCGGTCGCCATGCTCGGCCACGAAACGCTCGAGCCGTCGGGCGAAGGCGTAGAGCTCGCCGAAGGCGCCAGAATTGTGGGCAAGCCATTCCGACAGATCGGCCCAGGACGTCAAATGGCGCGGTCGCAGTGCAAGAAAGGCATTTTCTTCGGCGAACAGGTCGAGCGAGGGCAGACGGTAGAGCTCGATCCCGGCATCCAGCTCGGGATAGGGCGGGCCCGATGCCACGCTGACCTCGTGACCCATATCGCGCAGCGAGCGTGTCAGTTCGCGAATATAGACGCCCTGACCTCCGACGTGGGGGTGCGAGCGATAGCCGGTGACGAGAACGCGCAGCGGGCGGACGGGGGCCGTATCTGTCTGGACCTCCGGGAGGGCGGAGGCGGCGATGTTTCGGTCCATGTCGCGCGGGTCCGGGAATTCGATGACGGGAGCGCGAAACTAGCGAAGTGAACACTGTTCGCCAAGCGCGCAGTACCGGAGGCTGGACCTCACGGCTAAAGCGGGGCAAGTGAGCACGACATGCACAAGACGCCCGCCTTCCGATTTGCGGCCTATTACGGGGCCTTCTATCTGACGCTCGGTGCCTTCCTGCCATATTTCCCGAAATGGCTGGACGGACGTGGGCTCTCGCCGGAATGGATCGGCTGGATCGTGGCTGCGGGCCTTGCCGGACGAACCCTGGTTTCGCCGCTCGGCGCGCGCTGGGGCGATACGGCGAAGCGGCGCAAGGATCCGATTTTCGTTTTCGCGGTGCTGTGCTGTCTCGTCTTCATCCTGCACGCGCCTTTCGCCTCGCCCTGGCCGCTGCTCGCACTGTCTTTCATGAGCGGGGCGCTGCTCTTCGGGCAAATCCCGCTCATCGACGCCTTCGCCCTGCGCCAGGCGCGCGATGAGGGGTTCGAGTTCGGTCCGGTTCGTTCGGTTGGATCAATCCTCTTTATCCTGTCCAACTTCGCAGCCGGCGCGCTGATCGACAGTCAAGGCACCGGCAGCGTCCTGGCCTGGATGATCGCCGGAGCCGGGCTTCTCGTCCTGGCCGCCGCCTGGTTGCCGCCCGGTCGACGAATGACGGGACAGACGGTTCGGCGATCGCAATGGGGCGAGCTGGGCCGGCTGATCCGCAGTCCGTTCGGGCTCGCCTTGCTGGCCTCGGCATTCGTGCAGGGCGGGCATGGTTTCTACTACGCCTTTTCCGCGGTCGCCTGGAGCGATGCCGGAATCAACGACATCACTATCGGTGCGCTCTGGGCGACGGGCGTCGCGGTCGAGGTCGTCTTCCTCTGGCTCTCCGGGAAGGGACGCCTGGGCCGGCTCAGCGCCGCGGCCATGCTGGGGCTGGGCGCCGCGGCGTCCATTCTGCGCTGGGGACTGACGGCGCTCTCCCCTCCGCTGCTGATCCTGTTCGCGCTCCAGGGCCTGCATGCGCTGACCTTCGCGGCGAGCTATCTCGGCTTTCTCCGATACGCCGCGACGGCCGTACCCGATGATCAGGCCGCGACGGCGCAAGCGATCAATTCCGCGCTCTCCGGCGGCGTCGTCATGGCCATTGCGTCGGCGGTCTCGGGGTATTTCTTCGCGCGGATCGGCGCGGGCGGTTTCGCCATCATGATCGTGCCGGCTGTTCTGGGCCTCGCTGCCGCAATTGCATTGCATCGCGTTTCCCCACTCCCGCCCGCGAAAGAAATCGACTAGGGTCGCATTTATGAGGGGACATCAACTGGATGGGCCGGACCCGGCGGGCCTGGTCGTACGTGAGCAAGACGGCAAGACCGTCCTTGAACCGCATGGCGACTGGCTGATCGAAACGATCGGCCGGCAGGATGCTGCCATTCGCCAGGTCGAGGAGACCGTGCGTCCCGATCTCATCGTCATCGATCTCGACCATCTCGGTCGTATCGACACGGCCGGCGCCTATCTTCTGGGTCGCGCGACGCGGCGCTGCGGCGAGCCGGATGGCGAGTACCATTTCACCGGCTCCCACCCCACGGCGCGCCGCCTGATTCATGAAGTCCGCGGCCGCACCGAAATCTGCCCGCCGGAACGGCCCAGGCAGGGCGGTTTCGTCAAGGCGATGGGCCGCATCGGGGCCGGGCTGGAGATGGCGTATCTGGAGGCGGTCGACACGTTCGGCTTTCTCGGGCGGACCCTGACGACCGGTCTCCGGGCCATGGTTCAGCCCTGGCGGTTCCGCCTGACGCCCACCGTCTGGGCGATGGAAGAGGTGGGCGTCAACGCGCTGCCAATCGTCGCCACGCTGGCTTTCTTTATCGGGGCCGTGGTCGCCTATATGGGGGCCAATCTCCTGCAAAGCGTGGGCTTTTCCGTCTTCACCGTCGAACTGGTCGGGATTTCCGTCCTCCGCGAATTCGGTGTGCTGATCACCGCCATCATGCTGGCCGGCCGGTCCGACAGTGCGTTCACGGCCTCGATCGGCGCCATGAAGATGCAGCAGGAGATCGACGCCATGCGTGTGCTCGGTCTTGATCCGTTCGAGGTCCTGGTCCTGCCGCGCGTGGTCGCCTGCGTGCTGATGGCGCCGCTTCTGACTTTCGGCGCCATGATTTCCGGCCTGATCGGTGGCATGCTGGTCGCCTGGACCGCCCAGGACATCTCGCCGGCGCTCTTCTTCTCGCGCCTCAATTCGGAACTCGATATCAGCCATTTCTGGGTCGGCATGTCCAAGGCGCCCGTCTTCGGCCTGGTCGTGGCGATCATCGGCTGCCGTCAGGGCATGCAGGTGCGCGGCGACGTGGAATCGCTCGGGCGCCGCGTGACGGCGTCCGTGGTGCAGTCCATCTTCGCCGTGATCGTGCTCGAGGCGCTCTTCGCCATGATGTATCTGGAGCTGGGCATATGAGTTCGGACGTCCTCATCTCCGTCCGGGACCTGCACTCGGCCTTCGGCAAGCATGTGGTCCACGACCATCTCGACCTCGATATCCGCCGGGGCGAGATCCTCGGCATTGTCGGCGGGTCCGGCACGGGCAAGACCGTTCTGCTCAACTCCATTCTCGGACTCAAGGAGCCGGACGGCGGCGAAATCCTGTTCGGCAGGCGGCGCCTGTCGGACATGAAGGAGGCCGAACGCCGCAAGATCGACAGCCGATGGGGGGTGCTCTTCCAGGGCGGCGCGCTGTTCACCTCACTGACCGTGCTTGAAAACGTCATGGCGCCCCTGCGTGAGCATATCGACATGCCGGACGCGCTCATGGAGGAGATCGCCGGTATGAAGATCGGCCTGGCGGGGCTCGACCAGGATGCCGCCCAGCGCTACCCGTCGGAGCTTTCCGGCGGCATGCGCAAGCGCGCGGCCCTGGCGCGCGCGCTTGCGCTGGATCCGGACATTCTCTTTCTCGACGAACCGACCGCCGGCCTCGATCCGGTCGGCGCGGCAGCCTTCGACACGCTCATTCTCGAACTGTCGCGTGCACTCGACCTGACCGTCGTCATGATTACTCACGACCTCGACAGCCTCTATGCCATTTGTGATCGTGTCGCCGTGCTGGCCGACAAGAAAGTCGAAGCGGTTGCGCCGATCGAAGAGCTGTTGAACAACCCACACCCGTGGATCCAGAAATACTTTCATGGGCCACGGGGCCGCCGGGCCGGAACCGGCAAGGAGCGTTAGCGTATGGAAACCAAGGCTCATCACGTCCTGGTCGGTGTCTTCGCCGTCCTCCTCTGCGCCGCGCTGGGCTTTTTCGTCCTGTGGCTCTCGAAAGTCTCCTTCGACGAGGAATACGCCTATTACGACATCGTCTTTGACGGACCGGTGCGCGGCCTGCGCGAGTCCGGCGAGGTCCGTTTCAACGGTATCCAGGTCGGCGAGGTCATCGAGCTGGAACTGGACGATCAGAGCCGGGTGATCGCGCGCGTGCGTGTACTGGCGCAGACGCCGGTCCGCGTGGACAGCTTCGCCCAGCTCGAACCGCAGGGCCTGACCGGCCTGTCCTACATCCTCATCACTGGCGGGACGCCGGACGCAGAGCGACTGCTCAGCCCGGCCAGCCGTCCGCCGCCCCGCATCTTCGCCCGGCGGGCCCAGCTGGAAGGTATTTTCGAAGGCTCCGAGGACGTGCTCGACGCGGCCCAGACGACGCTCTTCCGCCTGTCGGCCCTTCTGAGCGAGAACAATATCGAAGAGGTCTCCGCCACGCTCGGGAATCTGCGCGAGATCACAGACAATCTTGCTGCCGAGCAGGCCCTGATCGACGACATGCGCGCCGCCATCCAGCGCATCGATACGGCCGCAGCCGATATTTCGGTCGCCGCCAATTCGCTGCAACAATTCGGCGTTACGGCAGAGGCCTTCCTCGTCAATGACGTGACTCCGGCTGTCAATGAGACGACGGCGGCGGCCATCGCAGTCAACCAGGCCGCAACCGACACGAACGCACTCGTGCTCAGTGTGACGCCTGCGATCGAGGACTTTGCCGATAACGGCCTGGAAGACCTCAATCAGGCGTCTTCCGAACTGCGCCGCCTGATCGCTTCGCTGGAGCGCATTGCGCTCGAGCTGGAAAACAATCCCGGAGGTTTCATCGCCGGCTCGCCGCGTGAAACCGTGGAGGTCCCACAATGAACCCGATTCATCTCGTCAAACCGGTCCTGGCCGGGCTGAGCCTGCTTTCCGTGTCCGCATGCGTATCCGTGCTTCCGGAAAGCGAGCCGGTGACCGTCTACCGTCTGTCCTCGCCGGAGCCGCGTGAGTGGAGCGGTGGCGACTGGGTCATCGTCGAGATCGAGGCGCCGCTGGCGCCGCGCGGGCTCGCGGGCGATACCATCGCCATCGCACGGGACGACCGGAATCTGGCCTATATCGAGGGTGCGCGATGGATTTCGCCGGCACCCGCCCTGGTCCAGAATCTGGTAATCGACAGCTTCAATGCCGACGATGCTCGCCTGGCCCCCGCCCGTCCGGAAGACGGTACGCGCGCGGATTACGAGTTGCGGCTGGATTTGCGCCAGTTCGAGGCGGCCTACGTGAACGGCGAGAATTCCGCTCCGGTCGTGCGGGTCCGCATTGCCGCCAGACTGATCGCGGAGCGTGGGCGCCGCTTCGTGGGGGCCCGCGTGTTCTCGGCGGACGTACCGGCTTCGTCCAACCGGACGAGCGCCATCGTCGCGGCGTTCGATGAAGCCTCCAGCCAGGTCAGTTCCCAGATTGCGGACTGGTCCGCTGAGCGGACTGTCCAGACGGACTAGCTCTTCTTTCCGGGTTTGCGGCCGGGGCGCTCACGCGGTGCGTCGGCGTCCTCGTCCTCGGGCATGTTCGAGAGCAGGTCCTTCCAGCGCCAGCCCGGCTCGCCGCCCGGCTTGCGCGGACCTACACCGCGTTCCGGGAAACCGACCGAGTGCTCTGCGGCCCGGGCGCCCGGCGCCTGTTCGACCGACTCGGACGGCTTGTCCCGCTTTGACTTGCGATCACCGGACGGGACCGGCGCGACACCGCCGAGCGGCTGATCCATCTCATCGCCGAATTCGGGATCCGGCTTGCCCTTGGACGGCGCGTCAGGGCGACGACGTGCGGCCAGCGGATCGGGCAATTCATTGAGACCCAGTTCCGGCGCCTTGCGACCGCCGGCAACGGAACCCATCCGAAGCATGAAGTCGGAGAGCAGCTCGTAATTCTGACGGATGCGAGCCTGGAAGGCCGCATCGATTTCCTGGGCCTCCTCGGCGGCCGTCATGGCGGCGGCATTGAGGCCATCGAGACCCCGGCGCAGCGCGTCCACGGCTTCCTGTGCCCGGTCGCTGGCCATATTGGGCATTTCCGAGAGCTTCTCGGTCATGCTTTCGATATGGCGTTCGACGGTCTGCGTCTCGGCACGTGCCGATGCGAGCACGGCTTCGAGACGGCGCTTGACTGACTCGGCGGCTTCGTCGGCGGCGCGAGCGGCGCGCTGGGTCAGCTTGTCGGCTTCGGCCAGGCGGCTCTCGAATGCCTCGTCGGAACGGCGGGCCGCTTCATAAGCAGCCTCATTCGTCTGCTCCACCTTGCTGGAGACAATATCGGCCTGGGCCTGAATCGCCTCGATAGCGGCTTCGGATACCTCCTTGGCTTCCTGTGCGGAAGCGACCAGACGAGCCAGGGCCGCCTCATGAGAGCCAGCGGCATTTTCGGTCTCGTTGCGAACCTGATCCGCCAGCGTGTCGGCGCGGGCGAGGGCTGCATCGACAGCTTCGCTGAAGGCTTTGGCGCCTTCGCTCGCCGCGGTGTTCAGCGCCTCGGCGCCGCCGCGTGCGGTCGCCGCCATCGTGTCCAGTTCGGCCTTGTGGAAGTCGAGTGCGGCACCGATCTTCTCCTGCTCCTCACGCAGGGCTTCGCCCGCATCCTTGAGGCGCTTGCGGTGTTTGACATAGGCCGCATCGAGATTTTCCGAACGCTCCTTGAGCGTGTCCGACAGCTCGCGAAGATTGCCGGTCTGGCGGGTGAGGGCCTCGGCGACGATATCACCGCTCTCGACGACGCTCGTACCGGCCTCGTTGAGATGCCCGACGCTGGCGAGAATGCGCTTCTCGCTATCGCTCGCCTGGGAGGCCGCCAGTTCCGCAGCGGCAGCGACCATTTTGGACTGGTCTGAAATCGCTGCAGCGATCAGCGCCGCCTTGTCGTCGAGGGACTCGGAGACTTCGCCGAGACGCAGGCGTTCGGCGCGCAGGCCCTTGAGCAGCGTTTCCGTTCGGTCGCGGGCATCGCCGGCGGACTGTTCCAGCGTCTCCGCGTGATGGCTGATGACTTCTTCCATGGCTGCGAGGCGGGCGAGCGCGCTTTCCAGCGCGGCATTGATCCGTTCGACTTCGCCGGCGACGGCATTGGAGAGCGTGCGAACCTCGCGCTCGGCATAGCGGGCGGGGTCGGCGAGACGCTCGATGGCGACTTCGACGCGCCGCGTATTGCGGGCATTGCGGATCAGCTCACGTGCCATCAGGCCGGTCATGACAAAGAGCAGGGCGGGGGCGAAGGCGAAAACGGCGAGGCCGGTCAGCTGGCCGAAGCCGTACTGGGCCAGCCGGTCGAGCGACTGGACTCCGAGATAGCCCCAGATGAAAGCGGCGGCCGCGCCCATCCAGAGCAGCGCGAAACTATTGCCGAGCCAGACCAGCCAGCGGCCGGACCGTCCCGGACCGGATGTGTCCTCAGGCTCGCTCGCCGGTGCCGAGAGCGGTCGGCGGTCCCTGGCCGGGGTGATCCGTGCCTCTTTCGACATGGTGGTCTCCGCAAGCTCGATGGATTGGTCGCGAGTCTTCTTCGTCATGCTGTGCCCGGTTGGCCTTCTTCTGCCGGCGAGGATCGTGCCGGCTGTCCGACGTCTCGGTTCGGCGGCACACCGCCGGACCCTGCGCTCATTATGACAGAGAATAAGCCTGTATGCGCGTCAGCGACACAGATAATCTATGCGATATGGATATTTGCGGGGGAAAGGTCGCGTAGACCGGGCCGTCAGCTATCGTAAACGATGCGGGGCGAGGTCACGTAGACAGGTTCGCTTTGCGTGTGCATCAGAAGGCGCCCGGCGCAATCCTCGATATTCACACTGTCCCAGCCGGCCTTGATGTCGGTATAGAAAACTGTGGCGGTCTGGCGGTATTCAGTCGGCTGTTCGGCCTGGCACGCGTCAGGCTCATACTCGATCCCGATGCTGGTCAGGACCAGCATTGCGAACCATTCGATCACCGATGTCAGAACCTGTACCATAGCCCTCGTGCACCCTCAGCTCAGGACCGCTACCGTCATTTAATGACGCGTGATATACGCAATTACAATTCATGAAACTGGGAGCTTCATGAATTCTCTGTAAGAAACCCGGGAATGCGGCCTCAATATGGCCATGGGGGGACATCATGCCGCTCTGGCCGGACGAAGCGGGCAAAACCGCGCAGCAATGTCTGGTCGGCCTGGCCGTTCTCGCGCTGACGATCGCCAATATTTCCGGCTTTGCCTATGTCTGGGCGGCCGGTGCGGTTCCGACGCTTCAGTCCGGTCTCACCGGTGCTCTCGACATCGCGTCCTGGTGGTTCATCCAGACCTTTTTTACCGGCAAGGCGTCGATCCTGCTCGCGGCCATGCTCGGAGCGTGGCTGGCAAGCCTCGACCCTGCCGGTGCGGAAGCGGGAGGCGTGCCGGTCGGCGGGCGCCAGTGGAGCCTGATGAGCTGGCTGTGCCTGGCCGGGCTGCTGCACGGATTTCTGTTCTGGTATGGCGACCAGGCATTCCTGTTCGCCCTGGCCGGAATGATTGCCGCGACCGCCTCGCGCATGCGCCTGGTCAGCCAGCTTCTTCTGGGCGGCGCGCTGGTACTGGTGACGCTCTTCATGCTCTGGGGCGGCAGCGCCCTCGGCGCGCTTGCGGGCGACAGTCTGTCGCCGGCGCAGATGTTCGGCCTCTCGCCGGAGCGGCTGGCCGAAATCGAGGCGACCTGGCGGGGCGGATTCCTCGCGCGCCTTCCCGGGAATATGGCGCTGGAGCTTCAGCATCAGCTCGTGGCCCTTGTTTTCCTCGGCGCTGGCGTCGTCGGGGTGCAGATCCTGGGCATGGCGGCTCACAAATCCGGCTTCCTGTCGGGCCGGCTGGCGCCGATGGTCTATGCCGTGACTGGAGCAGTCTGCCTGGGGATCGGATTGCCGCTGTGCGGTTGGGCGGCCCTGTATGCGCTCCAGACCGGCTTTGCCGCGACGACGGCCTGGAAGGGGGCCGGTTCACAGCTCTTCGGCAGCGTGTTCGTGGTCGCCGGCTACATGAGTTTTATCGTGCTGGGCGTGCAGCAGTCCGTACTGCCGCGCGTGCTGGGCTGGCTGACCCTGGCAGGTGAGGCCTGGCTCAGCCTTTATTTCGCCCAGACGCTGGCGCTGGCGATCGTCTTCTTCGGAATCCCCGGTCTGTCGCTCTTCGGCAGAGTGTCCTGGGGCGGCCTGCTGGCGATAGCAATTGTGCTCCTGGCGCTGCAGCTGGTCGCGGTCCGGTTCTGGTTCCGCGCTTTCACACACGGCCCCGTCGAGTGGCTCTGGCTGAGGCTCGCTTCACGGCAGAGCATTCCGCTGCGTCGCAGGGCCGCCTAATCCGTCTCGGCGTCGGCCTGGTTGGCCGGTGCCGCGTCCCGAAAGGCCGGCAGTTCGCGCACCGCGGCGTCGGCTGCGACCAGAGTCGGGCAGTTGGAAAGATCGGTGCCCCAACGGCGCGCATTGTAGAGCTGCGGTACGAGATAAACTTCCGCCATGCCGGGTTCGTCTCCGTACAGGAAAGGGCTGGTCCGGTCGGGGTCAGCGACCATGGCTTCCAGCGATTCCAGGCCCGATTTCATCCAGCGCTGTGCCCAGGCGGTCATGCCCTCCTTGCCCTGGCCGAGATCTCCGGCGATGGCTTTGAGGACGCGCAAATTCTGCACCGGGTGGATGTCGCAGGCGATGACCGAGGTCCAGCCGCGCACCCGGCAACGATCGGCGGGATCGGCGGGCAGGAGCGCCGGGTTTGGCCAGTTCTCCTCGATCCACTCCAGAATGGCCGGAGACTGGAGAAAGCGCTGTCCCTCGACTTCCAGAACCGGAACCATGCCTTGCGGCTGCTTCGCCCGCCAGGCATCGGAATGCTGCTCGCCCTCCTTCAGATTGATCGAGACCTGTTCGTAGGCGACGCCTTTCATGTTGAGGGCGATACGGAGCCGGTAGGACGCGCTCGAGCGCCAGTATCCGTAGAGCGTAACCGTCATGCTGGTCTCCTAGACGAGGTCGAATTCAAGGGCAGGCAGGCCGTCGATTTCTGCGCGGACGCGGTCGCCGCGGGCGACGGGGCCGACCCCCGCCGGCGTGCCGGTGAAGATGAGGTCGCCGGCGCGCAGCTCGAAAAAGCGCGACAATTCCGCCAGCAGGGCGTCAGGCGCGATGATCATCTGGTCGAGATCGCCGGACTGGCGGCGCTCGCCATTGACCGACAGCGTGATCGCTCCGCTCTTCGGTGGCATGCCCTCGCGCAGGGATCCCATGGGAGCGGAGGCGTGAAAGGCCTTTGCGATCTCCCAGGGCGCGGATTTCTGCTTCATGCGGGCCTGCAGGTCGCGGCGGGTCAGATCGACGCCGACGCCCGCCGCCACAGGACGGCCACCTTCGCCGAGCGCCATGACCATCTCTACCTCATGATGAAGATCCTCGGTCTCCGGCGGATAGGGGATGCAGGTATCGGTCGTGACTGCATCCCAGGGCTTCATGAAGAAGATCGCTTCGGCGGAGGCGCCCATCTCCTTGGCGTGGTCGGCATAATTGCGTCCGATACAGAAGATGCGGCCGACCGGGAAAGTGCGGTCCGTACCGTCGATCGGCAAGCGGGGCAGGGCGGGGGCGGAAAACATGTCGGTCATGCGCAAGGGATAGCCCGGGCCGCGTGAGGCGTCGAGCCGTCCGTCAGTCGAGCCGCCCGGTCTTGCCGCCGCCGCCGGCTTCCGGCAGGACTCCGGCATGAACGATCGATCCGACACTGCCGCGCTCAGGCTTGGCGACTATCTTCCATACCGCCTCGCGGTGACGTCCAATCTCGTCAGCCGGCTGGTGGCGCGCGCCTATCACGCCCGCTTCGGCCTGACGATCTGGGAGTGGCGCGTGATCGCCCTTCTCGGTGAAGGGCGGCCGATGACCGCGCAGGCGATCAGCGATGTCGCGGCGATGGACAAGGTCTCGGTCAGCCGGGCTGTCCGTTCGCTCGTAGAGCGCGGTCTGCTCGACCGGGAGCGCAATAACGCCGACGGTCGATCGCGCCTGTTGCGGCTCACCGACGCAGGGGGTGGCATCTACCGTGATATCACGCCGGTCGCGCTCGAGGCGGAGGCGGCCCTGCTGGCGGGGCTCGATGCCGGGGAGATCGAGCAGCTGGCTGCCGTTCTCGATCGTGTGCGTGAGCGCGCGCTTGAGCTGATGGACGTGTGATCGATCGTTGAACCGGTCGTATAATATACAATTACCAACAAGTAGTTGGTGGTTAATAAATGTCCGTCTATTGGTATTCATATCGCAGGGCCAGAAAGGCAACCGGCGGGGACAGGGACAGGGACGTTGAACCCCGGCGTCGTCACTCCACCCAAAGGTTTTCGGTTAGTAACTTCCTGTGATGGTTAGTAAGTTAGCGAGGCCGGCTGACCCTCTCCCCCCTCGAGGTCGCCTTGCAACATCGGCGCCCGGACCTTCTCTCCCCCCTTAAGGTCCGGGCGTTATGTTTTTCAGAGCAAATTAATCGGCAAGCAAAAATAAAGTCATTTCGTGGCGTATTGTCGCGTGATGCCGCGCTTTGTGTCGTCTATGCAGTCGGTATGCACTTTTGCAACGCCGATTTGCGCAATTGGTAGTGATCTATGCATATTCTATGATTGATAGGAAGCAGTGGGTTAACACCTCTTACCTATACGGCTGAGCCAGGCACATTGATTCACGTGCCCGTCAAAAAAGACTGGGGCTCTCATGCTGAAATTCATAATTCCGGTTCTTTCCGGACTCCTCCTCCTCGCGCCGCAGGCCGCGGCACAGACATCACAGCGCGACATCGAAGTGATCGGTCGTGCGCTCAGCTTCGTCGAAGGCGCCAGCGGGTCCGACCGGACGGTCGCCATCGTCTACGACGCTTCGAGCGAAGCCGAGGCGCAGGCGTTGGCCGATACGATGGCAGGCGGTCTGTCCGCCGGTCGCGTGACGCTGAACGCTCGCCTCGTTCCGGTTTCCGACATCGCCAGCGTCGGCGGTGCCGATGCTGCGGTCCTGCTCGGATCTGCGTCGGGTGACGCCAACGTCTTCTCCACGGCCAGCGGTGCCGGCGTGATGACCGTTTCGACCGATATGAGCTGCGTAGAGAGCGGCGCGTGCGTGATGGGCGTCCAAAGTGCGCCGTCCGTTCGCATCGTGGTCAATCGCGCCGCCGCCGATACCGCGTCCGTCTCCTTCGCCGCCGCCTTCGCGATGATGATCGAAGAAGTCTAGGCCGCTCACGATATCCAGAAGAGATACCATCATGAAGAACATCCTCCTCACGACGACCCTTGCTGCGGTCGTGCTGCCGCTGTCCATCCAGGCCGGCGCCTCCGCCCAGTCCCTCGATTATACAGCCATGAGCGACCTGTTCGGTGAGCCGGTGACCGCTGGCGCCACTGGCGCGCCGCAGCGTTCCTCGGACGTCCCGGCGACCATGGTCATCATCACGCAGGACGATATCCAGCGTTTCCCGGAAGCCGACATTCCCGGCATCCTGCGTCACTATGCGGGCATCAATTTCAACCGCTACAGCTTCGGTGACAGCCAGGTCTCCATCCGCGGTGCCGCGACCGGCTACACGCCGCGCCTTCTGGTTCTGGTGAACGGTCGTGAAGTCTATCTCGACAGCTATGGCTACACCGCCTGGTCGACGCTGCCTGTCCAGTTGGAAGAGATCCAGCAGATCGAAGTCGTGAAGGGCGCACAGTCCGCACTCTACGGCTTCAACGCCGTGGCCGGCGTGGTCAACATCATCACCCGCAACCCGCAGCACGGTGACTACGCCAATGTCCGCGTCAATGCCGGTACGGACGGCTATTCCGATGCCAGCTTCGTCGCGGCCCGCAGCTTCGGCGACCGTGCCTCTGTCCGTGTCAGCTACGGCCATGGCGAAGCCGACGAGTTCGACCCTGTTGCCGGCAACGCCTATGCGGTCGGCCTGGCCGATGGCGGCTATACCCGCGAGACGGCCGCAATCGAGGGCCGCTTTCGCGTGACCGACAAGATCACCCTGACCGCCGAGGCAACCCTTTCGGATGTCCAGCAGCAGGAACTGACCTCTATCTTCTACGCGACGCGATCCGCCTACGAGCTCAACTCCTACAAGCTCGACCTCGAGGCGGACACGGATTACGGCTTCGTGACGCTGTCCGGTTACCGCAACGAGTCCGAGATCGCTTACGATTTCGGTCCGCTCTCCTCGGAGACGACGGTGTTCCGCGCGCAGGACCTGTTCAAGGTCGGCGCCAACGACACGGTCCGTCTTTCCGTCGAGCTGCGTTCCTCCGACACTGTCTCCTTCCCGGAGCCGGGCAATGGCGACATGTCCTCGGAAAGCTGGGCCGCCGCCGCGATGTGGAACCACAGCTTCTCCAACGCGCTCGATGCGACCTTCGCCCTGCGCTACGACGTTGTCGACTGGAGCCGTGGCGGTGCGCCGAACCCGGCCACCTATCCCTTCGCCCAGGCCGATTACGACGTGTCGTTCGAGGAGATCAGCTACAATGCGGCCCTCGTCTGGCAGCCGGACTTCGGCGGCAGCGTCCGTCTGATGGCCGGCCGTGGCATCCAGGCGCCGACCTCTTTCGATCTCGGCTTCACGTCCACGACGACCTCGCCGGGCTTCCTTGTCGCGGTTTCGGGCAACCCGAACATGGTCGCCTCGGCCGTGACCAATTACGAGCTGGCCTATGACCGCGACCTCACCGACACGGTGTCCCTGCGGGCGGCGCTCTTCCACGTCGAGACCGAGGACGTCCGTGGCGTCTTCGGGAGTGTGCCTGACCTGCTGCCGCCGGCGGCCAATGTCCCGACCTTCCTTTTCGACAATCGCGGCGAGACGACGACGAGCGGTGTTGAACTGGCTCTGAGCGGCGATCCGGAAGGCCATTGGGACTGGGATGTGAGCTACACCTACCAGTCGGTCGAGGACGACCTCTCACCGGTTCCGTTCTACACGGTGCAGGATTTTGAAGGCGTCACGCCTGAGCATATCGCCAACGCCCATCTGGGCTGGACCGGCGAGCGCTTCACTGCGGATGCCTATATCAACTATGTGTCCAGCATCGTCAGCCCGATCCAGCCGGTCTTCGGTTCGGTGACGCAAATGGCGATCGACGACCAGCTCTCTGCGTCCTTCCGGGCCGGCTACCGCCTCAACGACCATGTCGGTGTGTCGGTGAACGCCCAGAACGCCAATTTCGGCGATGGCGAAGTCGTCAATGTGAACTATCAGCCCGGTGCGCGTTACTGGGTGCAGCTCACGGCGTCCTTCTAGCCGGAAAAATCGACGCTCCGGGGCCGTGCGGTCCCGGAGCGTTAACCCTGATTTCAGGCTCGTCGC
Organism: Maricaulis sp. B-26; assembly: GCF_056857855.1. NCBI lineage: Bacteria > Pseudomonadati > Pseudomonadota > Alphaproteobacteria > Maricaulales > Maricaulaceae > Maricaulis > Maricaulis sp. B-26. Next base: position 123,726 of record NZ_JBSXNX010000027.1, on the reverse strand, counting down.
GTCAGACTGGCCTGACAGATGAAACGCCGGCGAAAGCGCGGCGTCGGGGACCGCGGGTCCCTGCTGGAGGCACTCATGGGCAAGAAATTTTCCATCTTCAAGCTGACGATCGCTCAGTCCTTTGCCGTCGCGCCGATCGCGGCCATTCTCGCGCTCATCGCCGTGGCCGGCCTTGGCGCCTGGTCGCTGGAAAGCGGCTCGTCCAATCAGGAACGAGCCGTGTCCGATCTCAATTCCGCGATCGAACTCACCCGTTTCAAGGCACGCCTGGAGGCCATCAACGGCGATGTGCTTTCGATCGTCACGCGCCAGGCCGCCGATGCGGAAGTCGACGTCATGTCCGAATTTGAAGCCGTCTCCGGTCGCGTCACCCAGCTCTCTTCCGAATTGCAGGCTATCGTCGATGCCGGCGAGTCCAGCCTCGCTGATCCGGAAATCATGAACGGGCTGATCGAACAGCTCGCCCTCTACAATGATGCGCTCGACTTCGTCGGCCAGATGCTCGAGCTCGATTTCGCCAGCTCTGTCGCCTTTCTGCAGCCCTTCGACGAGGTGTTCGACGAGATAAATGGCGACCTTGAGGGGCTGGCCGATGAGGGCGCGGCACTGGCGCGTCTCGATGCTGCCGCGACGCGCGATGCGGCCCGCAATTCCATCATCGCCTTCATCGGTCTGACGCTGGTCGTGGGCATTGCCCTCGTCAGCCTCGCCGTTTTCTTCGGCCGCCGTACCGCCAAGTCCGTTCGGTCCATCGCCGATGCGACAGGGACGCTGGCGAACGGCGATTACAGCCTCGACATCGAGGCTCTGGCCCGTACGGACGAGCTCGGCGCCGTCGTCGAGAGCCTGAAGCGTTTCCGCGACAATGGTCTCAAGGCCGAGCAGCTGGAGGACGAACAGCGGGCGCAGGCAGAGGCGAACGAGCGCCGCGCCAGCCGCCTGGACGAGCTCGCCAAATCCTTCGATGCCGACGTGATGGCGATGCTGGGCGAGGTGAATGAAGCCTGCGCGTCCATGGCGGCCATTGCCGAGCAATTGTCCACCTCGGCTTCCGAGGGCTCCGAGCAGAGCAGCCACATGGCCTCCGCGGCTGCGGAAGCTTCTAGCAATGTGGAATCCGTCGCGGCCGCCTCGGAGCAGCTGACGGCGTCGATCCAGGAAGTCACTCAGCAGATCCAGAGCTCTTCGGACATGGCCGCCCAGGCCGACGAGCGCTCCAAGACGGTCCAGACGGTCGTCGCCGAGCTGGGCAATGCCGCCCAGGAGATCGGGCATGTCGTCCAGCTCATCAACGATATTTCCGAGCAGACCAATTTGCTGGCGCTCAACGCGACCATCGAAGCTGCACGAGCAGGCGAGGCCGGCAAGGGCTTTGCGGTGGTGGCGTCGGAAGTGAAGTCGCTGGCGGCACAGACCGCCAAGGCGACCGACGATATCCGGGCGCAGATCCAGTCGATTCAGGATGCGGCCGCCTCTTCGTCGAGCTCGATCGAGGACGTCACCCGCGCCGTCGGCGAGATCAGCCGCGCATCGGCGACCATCGCCGCGGCGGCCGAAGAGCAAAGCGCCTCGACCCGCGAGATTTCCAGCTCGGTCGCGCATGCCGCAACGAGTGCCCGGTCGGTCTCCGAGAATGTCGACGGGGTGTCCCGGTCGGCTCAGCAGACGGGCGAGGCCTCGCAGGATGTCCTGCAGGCCGTACGGACCGTGTCGGAGCGGGCCGAACGTCTCAACCGGACGGTCGAGACCTTCCTCACCGAGGTTCGTCAAGCCAGCTGATCCGTTTCCGACAGTCCCGAACATGAAACCGCCCGGCTGGCAGCAGCCGGGCGGTTTTCGTATCGGGATGGCCGCTTTGCAGCTGGCCGGGTACCGGGAGGGAATTCCGGGAGATTTTGGTGCGCCCACCAGGACTCGAACCTGGGACCCGCTGATTAAGAGTCAGCTGCTCTACCAACTGAGCTATAGGCGCGCCGGTCGGGAGGCGCGGAAAATACTCAGGCGCCGCCCGAAATCAAGACAAACCCGCTTGCAGCCCGGCATGACGGGCATGCAAAGCTGCAAACGTTGGCCGTTTCGGCTATTCGACCGTGGCGCGGCCGATCGTGCCCATGTCCGAACCGAACCAGATCTCGCCGGTGTCCGGCAGGTATTGCATGTGCCGGACGACACCGCCGCCCGACGGAATGCCGGTGACGGAGAAAAAGCTTTCCGACGCCGGGTCGAAGCCCGTGAAGTTGTTCGGATCGACGCCGGTCTCGACGAACCAGATCCGGTCCGAACCGTCTACCGCCATGGCGTAGGGGCGGGCACTCTCGCCCGAGGGCATGGCCCATTCGCGGATGTCGCCGCTGGCCGGATCGAGCATGCCGAGATAGCCGTCGGCATAGTCGCCGTACCATACACGTCCGTCGCTCGTGATCCCGATACGGCGAGGCCGTGCGGTTTCGCGCGGCAGGTCGTGTTCGGTCAGCGTCATCGTGTCCGGATCGATCGAGGCCAGCTTGTGGGTACCGAAAAGGGCGACCCAGATCGTACCGTCGGGCGCCAGCTTGATACCGTAGGGACGCGCGCGTTCGGTGGGAACCGGCAGGATGGTCACTGCGCGCGTTTCGACATCGAGAAAGCCGACCGAATTGGCGCCCTGGCTGGAGAACCAGATATCGCCATTACCGTCGAAGATGAGCGTGTGCGGATCGCGGGCGGTGTCTTCCGGCGTGTCGATGATCTCGAACGTGCCGTCCTCGACGTCGTAGCGCCCGATATGGGCGTCGCGATTGCCCGCATACCAGACGTCGCCGGCCTCATCGACGATGAGATTGTGAGGCCCGGCATCCTCGCGCAGGTCGATACGCTCCATTTCGCCGGTCGCGGTGTCGAGGCGGGCGATGTAGGAATTCACCTGGCCCACGAACCAGACTGTCCGGCCGTCGCGCGTGTAGGGATCGCGCGGGCGCCCCTCCCAGGGTACGGGCCATTCCTGGATGTCTACGGCCGCCGTCTCCGACAGGGACTCCGGCGGCTCGACTCCATCGGCCGGACGGGTCGTTTCCTCGTCAGCGGCGCTGTCATTCATCGTATCCGGAGCGGGCGGGAGGTCAGCGGATGTCGGCTCGCCCGCCTCGGAGCAGGCGGCAATGGCACCAGCGGCGAGGGCCGTCAGCAGGAAATCACGTGTGCGCATCGGTTCAACTCCCCTGTTGCGGGAAAACTAGGGCAGAGGCTGCGTAACGGCAATCTCCGTTCGGGATGCGGGGCGGAGGGGAGGCCGGAACGGAAGGCCATGTTAAGATTCAGGCTCTAGACACAAGGGCATGCTTGCGAACTCGACCTCACACGCGTCTCCGCTCTTCGACGCGGCTCATCTCGCCGGTTACACCGGCGGGGATGAAAGCCTTCGCGACGAGCTGCTCGGCCTGATGTGCGAGCAGGCTCGCCGCTGTATCGGCCTCATGGCTGCGGCCGAGGACGTGACCAGCTGGCAGACGGCGACGCACACGCTCAAGGGCGCCGCCCGCGGCGTGGGCGCCTTTGCGCTGGCGGATTTGTGCGAGGCCGCCGAGGCCCAGCCGCAACCGGCCTGGGATGGTGCGCGGCTCGCCATCGAGCAATGCTTCAAGGAAACCGAGGCGGTCTTCGCCGGTCTTTGAAAGCCGGATTGACCCGTCAGGACGTGGGTTCGCGCGTGCGGTCCCAGACCCTGAATTCGTGCGCGATCGACTGCTCGACCAGCTCGCGCCAGACCGGTTCGACCAGGTCCGGCGATAATCCCAGGTTTTCGGCCTCGGTCCGGACCTTCGAGATCACGTCTTCGATGCGCCATTCGTCGCGCACGACGTCGCGAGAGGGTTTGATGCGCGCTGCGGCATCCATATAGGCTGTTCGCCGGACCAGGAGCGCGACGAGTTCGCGGTCGACCGCGTCGACGCCGGCACGAACTTCCAGCATGGTTTCACAGGCTTCTGCGGGAAGGACGGGAGTGTCTGCTGTCTCGGTCATGGCTTGGATATAACCCGCCCTGTCTCGCCTGTCGCGGGGGCGAATGCACTCGCCCGCGGGAGGCGGGAGTGGCTAACGTTCGACCTTCGCAGGAAGCGGCGTATGCTGGACCGATGGAATCGCGATGGCAGAGGAGGCGCGCCGCATGGCCCGGCCAGTTCGTATCTACGGCGATCAACGCAGCGGGAATTGCCTCAAAGTGAAGTGGACGGCCGATCACCTCGGCATTTCCTACGACTGGCATGAGGTGGACGTGGTGAAGGGCGAGACCCGGACCGAGGACTTCCTGGCCATGAATCCGGCCGGCCAGGTGCCCTGTCTCGAGCGCGAGGATGGCCGCCTCATCGCCCAGTCCAATGCCATCATCTATCACCTTGCCAATACGACGGAGGGAGCGCAGCTGATCCCGGCGGACGCCTTCGATCAGGCGAAGATGCTCGAATGGATGTTCTGGGAGCAATACTCCCACGAGCCCTTCATCGCCGTCCGCCGGTTCCGCAAGGCTTTCCTCAATCTCGGCGATGACGAGCTCGACCCGGATTTGATGGCCAAGGGGCGCCGGGCGCTGGGGGTCATGGAGATGCGGCTGCTCTCGCGCGACTTTATCGTTGGCGATGCGCTCTCGCTCGCCGATATCGCGCTGGTCGCCTATACGCGCGTCGCCGACGAGGGCGGTTTCGATCTGGACGAGTTTCTCAATGTCCGCGGCTGGGTCGCCCGTGTAGAGGGCGAGCTGTCGCTGGACCATGACGAGGGCCGCGTGCTGGTCGCGGGATAGACGCATGCCGGACACGCTCACGGAAGCGGAAATGCCGGTTTTCGGACGCCCCGTACCGGGCGCCGATTATCACGACCGGCCGACCGTATACGGCATTGTTCCCGGCCTGAGCGATGCCGGGCCGAGCGGCGGCGGGCTGATCGCAACCGTACGCATTGCCCGTCCGGCCGGCGATTTCTGGGATTTGCCCGGCGGCATGCTCGATCCGGGAGAGGGGGCGCTGGAGGCGCTTCGCCGGGAATGCCTTGAGGAAATCGGCTGGGAGGTTGCACCGCTGACGGCGATCGCGTCGGCCCGGCAGTACACCACGACCTCCGCCGGCGAGCGTCGCCATAATATCGCGCGCTATTATCTGTGCCGGGCCGTTGCGGACCGCGACGGCAAGGTCGAAGCGGACCACACGCTCGTCTGGCTCGATGCGCGCGAGGCCATGAACCGCATGCGTCACGAAGCGGCGGCCTGGGCGATCGGGGAATGGCTGAAGTCCGGCGTGCGGGCGGACGGGGCCTAGCGAGCCAGCTCCTTCATCGCGGCATCCACACCGTCCAGGGTGAGCGGGAACATGCGGTCCTTGCCGATGATTTCCTGGATCAGGCGCGTGGAATAGGAGTGCTCCCACCATTTCTCGGGCTGCGGATTGATCCAGATCAGGTGGGGCCAGGTATCGGCCAGCCGCTGCAGCCAGACTGCGCCGGACTCCTCGTTCCAGTGCTCGACCGATCCGCCCTCATGGGTGATCTCGTAGGGCGCCATGGCGGCGTCGCCGACGATGATGACCTTCCAGTCGTGCGGATATTTGTGCATCAGGTCGAGCGTCGGCACGGTCTCGGTGCGCCGGCGCAGATTGGAGCGCCACATGCCCTCATAGGGGCAGTTGTGGAAGTAGAAATACTCCAGATTCTTGAAGGTCGAGCGCGCGGCCGAGAAGAGCTCCTCGCACATCTTCACATAGGGATCCATCGAGCCGCCGACATCGAAGAGGGCGAGCACCTTGATCGCGTTGCGGCGCTCCGGGCGCATGACCACGTCGAGCCAGCCCTGCTTCGCCGTTGCATCGATCGTGCTGCCCAGATCGAGCTCTTCGCGGGCACCGTCGCGGGCGAATTTGCGCAGGCGGCGCAGGGCGACCTTGAGATTGCGGGTGCCCAGTTCCCGGTCGCCGTCCAGATCCTTGTAGCGGCGCTGTTCCCAGACCTTGGTCGCGCGCTTGTGCTGGCTCTCCCCGCCGATGCGTACGCCGGCGGGATTGTAGCCGGAATGGCCGAAGGGCGAGGTGCCGCCCGTGCCGATCCACTTGGAGCCTCCTTCGTGGCGTTTTTCCTGCTCCTCGAGCCGCTTCTTGAGCGTTTCCATGAGTTCGTCGAAGGGCAGGGCTTCGAGCTCCGCCTTCTCTTCGTCGGTGAGCAGGCGCTGCATCATGGCTTCCAGCCAGTCCGGCGGGATTTCCTTGTCCTCGAAGAGCTGGCCCAGAACCTCGACGCCCTTGAAGACATGGCCGAACACCATGTCGAACTTGTCGAAATCCTTTTCGTCCTTGACGAGCGCGGCGCGGCTCACCGAGTAGAAATGGCCGATATCCGGCTCGATCACGCCCTTGTCGAGCGCTTCGAGCAAGGTCAGGTATTCGCGCGTCGTGACGGGAATCTTGGCGGCGCGAAGCTCGGTGAAAAACTGGTGCAGCATACCGCATAAACTAGGCCTGCCGCTCAGTCGCAGCAAGCCTCGCCCTGCTGTATTGGCGGGCAGGGGACATCGCCGTAGGAGCAGTAGACACAACAATCCCCGGGCTCGGGCTTCAGGACCGCGCCGCACCCCTTGCAGTCGTAGAAATACTGGCACGCATTGACCGGCATCTCGTCCCGGGAGACATGCCCGCATTCGGGGCAAATTATCACCGATTGCAGGATGGGAGCGTCAGCGCGTGTCATGGTCGGGGCCTCGTTGCGGGGATTGTTCCACATACCGGCCGAAAATCCATTCCAGCCCGAAGGAAACGGCCACCAGTGCAAGTGTCGCGTAGCTGAGATGCGGCACGCGCACGGGACCGAGATCGAGGATTCCGAAACCGACCAGAAGAATCATTACGCCGCCGAGCAGCATCGACGGCCCGGCCATGTAGCAGTGCAGCCGGCCGCAGCGCCGGGCGTTGATGGCGCAGCCGGAACCCATCCAGACGTAGGCGCCCGCCATCAGCAAGATGATCGGCGCCGCGGACAGGTAGTATTGCAGCCAGTTGACGGACAGAAGAACGAGAATCGGCAAACCCCACACCAACAGGAAGGGCAGGGGTTTTCGGGACAGGTCTTTGTGGGCGGCGGTCATGGATTTTGCCTTCGTCGGTCGGCTTCGCGCGGGTGAATTCATAGGTTACTATCTGTAGCCACTACAGGAGCAAGCCGTGTCAAAATCGACACCGTCCTCTATCCCGGATCCGGTCCAGATCGGCGACGCGTCGCGCCGGTCCGGCGTGCATGTCGAGACGATCCGGTATTACGAACGGATCGGCCTCGTCGCACCGCCGTCCCGGAACAGGGGCGGACGGCGGCTATATTCCGGTGCGGATGTCCGGCGCCTGGCCTTCATCCGCCATTGCCGCGATCTCGGTTTCTCCCTCGACGATGTGAGAGCCCTGCTGGACCTCGTGGATGGGGGCATTCGATGCGGGGAAGTCCGCGGCATCGCCCTGGCTCACCGTAAGTCGATCCAGACGCGCATAGCGGGCCTTAAACGCCTCGACAGAAGGCTTGGTGCCCTCGCGCGCCAGTGCGAGGGCGCCGACGCGGCCGATTGCCCGGTGATCGACGCATTGTTCGACGGGTTGCCCTGATCGCGACGGCTTCCCCGTCCTCAGACGGGTTTGAGACCGTCGAGCGCCACGAGGGCGGCCTTCTTCAGCGCATCCGCTTTGTCGCCAACTCGGTCGACCGGACGGTCCCGCCAGGCGAGCGCCTGCAGGCAGGGCGCCGTATCCTCGGGCAGGCGCGGGCTAGCCGCGATTGTTCACCCGAGGTTTTTAGTGGTCTGCCGCCCCGCAGTGCCAGTATCTCCCGCCCGATAAGCGGCGACGACTCCGTCGAGCGGGGTCGCCGTATCTTCCTGGCCATACACGAGACCGGCGGTAGCCAGTGCGAGCGCCAGCGCCGGACGCGGTCACTTTCAGGAATATCGGAACTCTCCCCGGTATGCTCGCACCGTCAGGGGCGCGAGAAAGCCGGGCGAATGCAAGGCTCTGTTGCGACGATTTCCAGCGCGCCTAGCCGACCTCGCGGTATTCGCCGGCCGGCGTCCACATGACGACGGCGCCGTCGGAAAGCGGTTCGAACGTGTCGGAATAGAAATTGGTCGGGGTCACCGCGTGGGGCTGATAGACGACCTGGCGAAAGCGCATCTGGCGCAACAGATTCCGGGTCCGGTACTGGAAACTCCGCACCGCGTTCGAGCGCTGGAAGCGTTCCGCGCTGCAGATCGCCACAAGGTCGCGATCACCCGTGGTGTGGCAGTGCACGCCGTCATAGAAGCTCTCGACATCGCGCAGGCCGGCGCGCAGGCGCGGGAAGAGGCGGCGCTGCTGGCGCGAAAGGCGGTCGCGCAGATGCGCGACGCGGGCGCGTTGGGCTTCGGTCAGCTCATGCGTCTCGGATCGCGCAATGACTCCGGCCCAGTTTTCCAGCTGGCCGAGGATATCCACCACGCGGTCCCAGCTGAGCTCTCGCATCTCGGGAGCATACGCATCCACGGCCTCGATCACCGCCTCGACCTCTGTCGCATAGATTTCCGCGGCTTCCTGCATGCGCACATTGAGCGTGGCGTCGTAATCGCCGGACTCGCCGCGCACGCCTTCCAGCATGGTTTGCTGGGCTGTGTCGCCGGGAGTGCTTGAGGCAGCCGGGCTGGCTTCCGCGGGGGCTTCGGTCTCGGGTGCCGGAGCCGGTTCGCGGGTCAGGGCATAGCCGAGGCCGGCCGCGATTGCGGCCAGGACTATAATGGATGCGGTGAGCCGGGTAGCGGACATGGGGCCTCTTGGTGCGCGCGAGAAATCAGCACACGCTGGTCACGAAGTGTGTTCAAAATGTGTTGGGCCTATCTCGTCAGGCCTGAATTCGGGCCTGACGAGATGGCGTCACGCCGCGCCCGGGCCGCGCGGGGTTGTTCCGCCCGGTCCGGCCGGACCGCGGCGGGCCATGAAGGCGAGCTTTTCGAACAGCATGACGTCTTGCTCGTTCTTGAGCAGGGCACCGTGAAGCGGCGGAATGAGCTTGCGCGGGTCGCGTTCGGCGAGCACGGCCGGGTCGACATCCTCGACGAGGAGGAGTTTCAGCCAGTCGAGCAGTTCCGAGGTCGACGGCTTTTTCTTCACGCCAGGCACGTCGCGGATCTCGTAGAAGAGCTTGAGCGCTTCGGAGAGCAGGCGGCCCTTGAGGTTCGGGAAGTGGACTTCGACGATGCGGCGCATCGTGTCCTCGTCCGGGAAGGCGATGAAATGGAAGAAACAGCGGCGCAGAAAGGCGTCCGGCAATTCCTTCTCATTGTTCGAAGTGATGATGACGACGGGCCGGTTCTCCGCTTTCACGGTCTCGCCGGTCTCGTAGACATGGAATTCCATCCGGTCGAGCTCCTGCAGGAGGTCGTTGGGGAATTCGATATCGGCCTTGTCGATCTCGTCGATCAGCAGAACTGAACGCTCGGGCGCCGCGAAGGCCTCCCAGAGTTTGCCGCGCCGGATATAGTTGTTGATGTCGTGAACCCGGTCGTCGCCGAGCTGACTGTCGCGCAGGCGGGCGACGGCATCGTATTCATAGAGACCCTGGCGCGCCTTGGTCGTCGACTTGATGTGCCACTCGATCAGCGGCATGCCCATCGCCTTGGCGACCTGTTTGGCCAGTTCGGTCTTGCCCGTACCCGGCTCGCCCTTGACGAGGAGCGGGCGCTCGAGAGCCACCGCGGCGTTGACCGCGGCACTCAGTTCTGCATCAGCAACGTACTGATCTGTTCCATCAAAGCGCATGCTTCGCACTTAGCGCGAATGGGCGGCCGTCTCCAGAGGTGAGTACGGAATTTTTCTGCAATGCAGCAGTCGGGTCAGGCGCCGTCGGAACCTGCGGGCCAATCTACCATGTCGAGACCGAGCGGCTCGCCCCGCTTGATGTCCCGCGATGCGGTATGGCCGATCACGCGATCATACCATTTCGGCGCAAGACCATGGCCCGGCCGGATGGAGCGCACATTGTCAGGCGTCAGCGGCTCGCCGGCAGCCACGTCGGCGACGGCATAGAGCGAGCGACGATAGGTGATCGAACCGCGCTCGCTGCTGGCCGCGCCGTAGCGCACCGAACCGAGAGCGTGAAAGGCGTTGTGGCAATCCTCGACAAGGCGTTTCAGCTCGTCTGGCTCCAGCGAGAATTCGCTGTCCGGACCGCCATCCGCGCGGGAGAGCGTGAAATGTTTCTCGATGATGCGAGCGCCGAGTGCCACGGCGGCCACGGCGCAGGCCGTGCCTGGCGTATGATCAGACAGGCCCGGCACCACATCGAAGGCCTCACCGAGGTGAGGGATGGTGCGCAGATCGGCCTGGTCGATCGGGGCTGGGTAGGACGACAGGCAGTGCAGGAGGGCCAGCCCGGTTGCGCCGTTCTCGCGGGCCGTGCGGACCGCTTCATCGATCTCGCCGAGACTGGCCATCCCGGTCGAGATGATCATCGGCTTGCCGGTCTTCGCGACGCGCGCGATCAGGGGGAGGTCGACAGCTTCGAAACTGGCAATCTTGTAGGCGGGCGCGTCGAGCTCCTCGAGCAGGTCGACGGCGGTAAAGTCGAAGGGCGTGGAGAAAAGGGGAACGCCGCACTCCCGTGCCCTGGCGAAAAGCTCGGCATGCCACTCATAGGGCGTGCCCGCTTCCCTGTAGAGATCGTAGAGCGTGCGGCCGGCCCAGGGACCACTCTCCAGGAGGAAACCGGGACCGTCATGATCCATGGTGATCGTGTCAGCGGTATAGGTCTGGATCTTGATTGCATCCGCACCGCATTCCGCAGCCGCCTCGATGGTTTCCAGCGCCCGGTCGATCCGACCGAGGTGATTGGCCGAGACTTCGGCGATCACGAGCGGAGGATGATCCCGCCCGATCGGGCGTCCGGCGATCTCGAAACCGGTCTTGTCCTGGGTCATGATCTCAATCCGTCGTTTCGAGGGGCGGCAGTTTGGGCAGGTTGCGGCGCTTCAGCTCCAGGCAGATCGAGGCGATCTTCTTGCCGTCGCGCTCGACCTTGGCTTCGATCTTGCCGGTTTCGCGGAAGCCGAACTTCCGGTGCAGGCCGATCACCGCATAGTTGAATTCGAGTACCTCGCAGCGCAGGAGATCGTACTTCATCTCGTCGAACACGCGATGCAGGACGAGGCGCTCGACCCGGGTGCCGATACCGCGCCCGGTCAGGCCTTCTTCCCCGATATAAAAGGCCCAGCTCGCCGATTTTTCCGCCGGGTCGATCTCGCTGATCAGCACGACGCCGATATCCTTGCCGTCGCACTGGATCACCCAGAGCTCGCGCGTCTGGTCGGCTTGCACCGCCTCGAACCAGGCCTCGTGCTCGTCGGCCTTGATCTTGTGGTCGGTATACATGTTGCGCCGGACATGCGGCTTGTTGCGCCAGGTCCTGATACGGCCCTTGTCGGGGGCCTTGGCCGGGCGGATGGCGACATGCCCGTCCTGGATCGGGGCTGCAGGTGTTTCAGTCATTTTTATGGGTCTCCGGGCGATTGCCGTTCACCAGTTCCAGAAGCGCAGAGCCGACGCGCTCCGCACCTTTTCCGTCGCAAACGGATGCGGCGTGTTCCGTCAGATCCGTGCAGCGCTCCGGCGTCATTCGGGCCAGCAGGGCGGGCAACTCGGTCCCGACGGCTTCGATCGTGTCGATGGCGAGCAGCGCTCCCGTTCGGGCCAAGTATAACGTAGCGGGCCGCTGATTGGCGGCCAGAATGATCGCAATACTCGGCAGTCCGAGCACGCAGCGCTCCAGCGCCGTCCCGCCGCCGGCACCGATAGCGATATCGGCTTGTGCCATGCGCCGGGCCATGTCGTCGACATCAATACCGAGTTCAAGCCGCGATCGGGATGCTGCGAGCGTGCGAAGGGCCGGAAGGCTGGGCGCTCGCGGTCCGAGGATAACCTCGACGGCCGCGTCCGGCAGTGCATCGAGGACGAGACGGGCAATGCGTTCGGAAATGCCGCCGAGATCGGTCAGTCCCATGGAGACGAGGATGCGCCCGGGCGGGCCCGACCGCTCGGCGCGGCGGGCGAGACTGTCCGTTCGCGCCGCCGCGAATTCGTCGCGCAGCAGGGCGAAGCCGGGGCCGGCGAGGACGCGGCAGTGTTCCGGTACGCGGCCGCGATAACGCTCGGCGGTACGCCCGGCCCCCGGATCGACGAGCAGGTCGCAATCATGCGGTCGGTCGTCGAGATCCTCGATCACCGCCACAGCGCGCGCCCTGGTGCGCAGAGCCGTCTCGTCGGATTCATCGGAACTGTACAGGTCTATGAAGACGGCATCCGCGCGCGCCGGCCAGCCGTCCGGGAGCGGCAAATCGCTGTCGCCATGCGTATCGAGCACGGGAAAGCCTGACCGTGCGAGGGCCGGAACCAGGTCCGCGCTTCCCGGTGCGCAGGCGAAGCCGACACGGCAGTCACGCGACTGCAGCCAGCGCGCCAGGGACAGGCAGCGCATGATGTGACCGCCGCCGAGTTCGGGGAAGGCGTCGGCGCGGATCATGATGTGCGGTGGCGCGTGTGTCATGGCGATCGGGTCAGATGAGTGGCCAGACTGCGCTTGCCCGGTTAATGCGTCGTTAGGTGTAACGGGCAAACTTGAACCGAGTGCGCGAAAGGATGCTCATGACGCTCGCCATTATCGTCCAGGCCCGGGCCGGATCGTCGCGATTGCCGTCCAAGGTGCTCGAACCGCTGGGGTCGGCGAGCGTGCTCGCACGCGTTCTGGCGCGATGCCGGCGGGTGGAGGGCCTGGACCATCTCGTCTGTGCCATTCCCGAGAGCGAGGGTGATGATGCGGTGGCGACCGAGGCGGAAGCCTGCGGCGCGCAGGTGGTGCGGGGCAGCGAGACCGACGTGCTCTCGCGCTATGCCGATGCGGCACGCGCGGTCGGGGCGGACGAGATCGTGCGTGTTACCAGCGACTGCCCCTTCTTCGACCCGGAGGTTTGTCGCCAGGTCGTGGCGCTTTGGCGGGAGAGCGGAGCCGATTACGCCAACAACACGATGATCGCCGGATTTCCCCAGGGTCTCGATTGCGAGGCATTTCCGGCGGAGCTGCTCTTCAAGGCGGAGCGTGAGGCGGAAGCCCCCGCCGACCGCGAGCATGTCACCGCCTGGATGCGGCGCCAGGATGCGGTGAGACTGGCCTGTCTGCGCGGACCAGATGGCGGCGCCGAGGCTTTGCGCTGGACGCTGGACTACCCGGAAGACCTTGCCTTTTGCCGCGCCGTTTTCGAGCGGTTGGGTGATGCCCGGGCCTCGCGGATCGACTTTCCGGAGTTCGCGGCCCTGTGCCGGATCGCGCCTGAACTGGTCGCGATCAATTCGGCGCATGCCGATCCGTCGCGGACGAGCGTCGCCGCGCCGGCTTCCATCGTGCGCGATTACAGTTTCCCGCAGGCGGGCTAGCTGCGGAAGCTAGCTGGCCGTCTTCTCCGACAGGGCCTTGGCAATCTGGTTCATCGTGTTGGACCAGTCCTGGAAGCCCGTTCCGAAGAAGGAGCGAGATTGCGGGTACCAATATTGATGGTGCGTACCCAGCAGCGTCCAGGCGCTTGAACGCGAGTGGATGAACCAGACGTCCCCGCCGCAGGCGGCGGCCAGGTTACTGGTGGCATTCATCGGGCCGATGACGAGGTCGCAGGCCGAGGAATAGGCCGCCACCGCGTCGAGCTCCATCTTGAGATCGATGCCGGTCGGCTTGTGCACGGTCACGCCGAAGCGTTCCTTGGCCAGCGCGATCTCCTCGTCGACCTCTCCATACTGCAGATTGATGAAATCGACGCCCTCGGTCTTGAGCACAGGCTCCCAGGCATCGAAGGCCGAGAAATAGCGCGAGCGCTTGGCATCCATCTTCAGCGACTTCCACAGGATGCCGACCTTCAGCCCCTTGCCGAAACTGTCGATCTGTTTGCGGAACTCTGTCTGCATGGCCGGGTCGGCGGTAAGGAAGTGCGTGTCCGGGAAGGCTTCGACCGAGCGCCGGAAGGCCCGGAGCGGGGTGGCCATGGGCGCCCAGAGATCGGCCCCGTCCTCGAGCCCGGGAATGACGCGGATATCGCGGCCTTCAACCTTGGCGGACATGTGATGTGCGACCTTCGCCTTCGGGAAGGACCGCTGGAAGAGTGGCACGAGACGTTGTTCGCAGGCGATGCGCAGCTCGCCCTCCGGCCCGACCATATCCTGCACGTCATGGCCGATATTCATGAAGAGGACCTCGTCGCCAAGGCCCTGTTCGCCGACCAGGACGACCGTCTTGCCGCGCAGCTGCTCCGGATCGGTGCCGTCCCAGCGGGGCGTCTTGATCGAGAAAAGGGTGGCCTGCGCCCGGTTCGGGTCTAGGCGCGTCTCGTGGTGATCCCAGCCTTCGCCGATCCGGCCGGATGCGAGTAGCATCATGGCGCGGCCGTGACGCATGGTGGCTTCCTCGATCTCGTCGGCGGGGTCCTTCAGGGCCTCGTCATAGTGGGGCAGGGACTTTTCCGGCTCGCCCATGAGTTCGTAGACATTGGCCATATTGTTGTGGGCCCGCCCGTAATCCGGCTTCAGGCGCAGGGCCTCCTGATAGAAGGTCATGGCCTGCTGCGGGTCGCCGGCATCGCTGAGAACCGTGCCGAGCGAGTTCCAGAGCTCGTAGTTTTCCTGATTGGTATAGATCGCGGTGCGCAGGATCTCGATCGCTTCCTCGAACTTGCCCTGGTCGCGCAGGACGCCGCCGAGATTGATCGCGCTCTCCACCTTGTTCGGGGCGAGCTGGCTTTCGATCCGGTAGAATTTTTCCGCCGCGTCCAGCATGTCGAGCTTCCACGCGACGAGGCCGAGCTTCTGGTAGATTTCCGCGTCCTTCGGGTCGAGCTTCCAGGCGCGCTCGAACGAGTCGAGCGCCGTCGAAAGGCGTCCGAGCCGGAACAGCATCATGCCCATAACGTGATGGGCGAGGGCGAGATCGGGGGCCTGTTCGACGGCTTTCCAGGCGAGGCGTGCACCGGCGGAATGATCGCCCGCGGCAGACAGTTTCAGGGCCCGTTTCGCGAGGCTGGCCACTTTCGTGTAGGCCTTGCGCTTCTCCCTCGGCATCTGCTCGACATAGGTTTCCACGCGCAGCGCATTGCCGAAACCGACCGCGTCGCGGGTCTCGTTTCGCTGGGCTTCGGCGTCAGCGGATATTTCCGCATCCAGGTCGAGGGCCGGGGCGTTCTGCATGTTCATTTCACCTGTGGCAGCGTAGACGGAAACGCACGAGATTCGCTTTAAGAACTCGCTAACGCTATGCGCAGTGCGCTCTCAAGGCTTGGAAACGATTTCTTCACCCCGCATTGCCACCCTTCCTCCTCGAATCCTATGATCGCGCTTTGGAAGCCGACGGAGTTTGCGGATGCCCCTGAAAATCTCGCTCAAGCCTGGCGAGAAATTTGTGCTCAACGGGGCCGTTATCGAAAACGGAGACCGTCGCGCAAATCTCGTTCTCAAGAACAAGGCATCCGTTCTGCGCGAGAAGGATATCCTCCAGGAAGAGGACGTGGATACGCCGGTGAAGCGCATCTACTTCCCGATCATGATGATGTATCTGTCCGCCAAGACCGACGACAGTCTTTATGACGAATTCGTCCTGCGCATGAATGAGTTCATGGGCGTCGTGTCGGACCCGGAAACCCTTGCCGTGTGCGTGTCGGTCAGCCGTGATGTTATGGCGACCGAATACTACAAGGCTCTTATGGGGTGCCGGAAACTGATGGCCTATGAAGCCGAGAGGCTGAGCTGATGTCCCTTCAAGCGTATAGCGCTGCAGCCCATCGCAGCGAAGATCCTCGTGCCACCGAATACCGCCTATTCGCACAGGTCACGCGAGCCTTGATGGCCGCGAAGTCCTTGCCGAAGGAAGATATCAAGGGGCGTGTCTCGGCGATCGACTGGAACCGGCGGATCTGGAGTAATATGGCGGTCGATTGCGCGAGCAAGGACAACCAGCTTCCGGAATCCTTGCGTGCAGCGATCATCTCCCTGTCCATCTTCGTGTCCAAGCACGGCACCGTGGCCATGCGGGACCCCGAAGCGATCGACGATCTCGTCGACATCAACCGCACCGTTATGCAGGGGCTCATGCCGCAGGCCAATGCCGGTGCCGGAGAGCAGGCCGTCGGGTAAGAATTGCCCGCTGGGCAAAATGAAGCAGGCAGGTCCGGGCGTCTCATGCGAGGCGCCCTTTTTCTTTGCCATAACCTCCTGAAAACGCACAAGCAAATCTGAGTCGAAAACGGCACGGCATTTGCGGTGCGTGAGGTCGGACAAAAGGTCCCGGGCTGAAAAATTCAGCTTTATCGCTTCCAGAATGGAGGAACTAAAAAATGGCTCTTTCGGTCAACACCAATCCGGGCGCGATGGTCGCGCTGCAGAACCTCAACAAGACGAACATGGAAATGACCCAGGTTCAAAATCGTATCAATACCGGCCTCGAGGTCGCAGGCGCGAAGGATAATGGCGGTGTCTACGCCATCGCCCAGCGCATGCGCTCGCAGGTGGCCGGCTATGGTGCGGTTTCCAACAGTCTGGACCTGGCTGTTTCCGTGACCGATGTGGCGCTGGCTGCAGGTGAGGCGATTTCGGACATCCTCATCGAAATGAAGGAGAAGGTGCTGGCGGGTGCGGATACGTCACTCGATGCCTCATCGCGTACGGCCATGAATGAAGATTTCAAGGCCCTGCGCGATCAGATCACGACGATCGTGTCCAATGCCGAATTCAACGGGGTCAACCTGATCAACGGGACGGTTACCTCTATTTCGGCTCTTGCCAATGCGGACGGATCCAACACGATCACCATTTCCGACCAGAATCTGACTCTGGGCGGCGGTGTGGTCACCGTTACCGCGACTTCCTCCTTTGCGACGGCGGGCGATGCGCAGACCCTCGTGTCTACGATCGAAACCTCCCTCGACAACCTCAACAGCTCACTCGCGAAGATCGGTACGGCTTCCAAGTCGCTGGAGGTCCACAAGACCTTCACGACCAAGCTGGCTGACAGCCTTGAGAAAGGCATCGGCAATCTGGTCGACGCGGATCTGGCAAAGGAAAGCGCAAGGCTTCAGTCGCTGCAGGTCAAGCAGCAACTGGGTGTCCAGGCACTCTCCATTGCGAACCAGATGCCGCAGACCATTCTGTCGTTCTTCAACTAGGTTCGTCGGTCGGGACCGCCTCTTGGCGGTCCCGACATTTTTTTTCTGCTTCCCGACTGGTGCGCATTCGTGCGCGCTGAATTCAAAATTAACCTCTTGTAAATCATAAAAATTTGCCGGTCGGCAAAATTTTCCCTGCGATTTGGGGGCGTATCCCGGCAATTCCTGCCGGCCGAATGGTTACCGGGCAGAAATGGTCCCGGCAAAAATCTCCCTGCGAATCAGGCGAACCGGGATTAACCAATGGGGTCAATGCGAAACTGGCCCGGCCTTTGCTCTTTCCTGCCCTGGGTCAGAAGACCTGGCGAGCAAAACGCTCGTTCGATATCTAGAAAGGAAAGGGCCAAGAAATGGCTACCATCAACACCAATGCCGGCGCGATGATCGCGCTCCAGAACCTCAATCAGACCAATAAGGACATCGAGCAGGTCCAGAACCGTATCAACACGGGTCTGGCTGTTGCGTCTGCCAAGGACAATGGCGGCATCTATGCGATCGCGCAGAAGATGCGTTCCGATGTGGCTGGTTACGGCGCGGTCGGCAACTCGCTCGACCTGGCTGCTTCGACCACCGACGTTGGCCTGGCTGCCGGCGAAGCCATTTCCGATCTCCTCATCGAGATGAAGGAAAAGGCCCTGGCCGCTTCCGACTCGTCGCTCGACTCTGCTTCGCGCACCGCTCTGAACGAAGACTTCAAAGCGCTCCGCGACCAGGTCACCACGATCGTCGACAACGCCGAATTCAACGGTACGAACCTCATCAATGGTTCCGTGACGTCGATCTCCGCTCTCGCGAACGCTGACGGTTCCAACACCATCACCATCTCCGACCAGAACTTCTCTCTGGGCGGCGGCGTGGTCACGGTGACGGCGACCTCCTCCTTCGCGACCGCCGGTGACGCCTCCACGCTGGTTTCGACCATCGAGACCTCGCTGGACAACCTGAACTCTTCGCTGGCAAAGCTCGGCACGGCTTCCAAGTCCCTGGAAGTTCACAAGGGCTTTGTGACCAAACTGTCCGACAGCCTGGAAAAGGGCATCGGCAACCTGGTCGACGCCGACCTGGCCAAGGAAAGCGCCCGCCTTCAGTCGCTGCAGGTCAAGCAGCAGCTGGGTGTGCAGGCTCTGTCCATCGCCAACTCGGCTCCCAGCACGATCCTGGGTTACTTCCGTTAATCGGGGGACCGGATGGCGGGGCTCGGCCCCGTCATCCACTTCTCCTCGATCGACGCGAAGGCGTATTGAGGCACTGACGCAGAAGCGTCAGCGATTAGGAAAATGGCAGAGACGGGGTTCAATACGAGATCTGTTCCGGTGGCAGGCGTCGCCGAGGCCAGAGACTTCCAGTCCGACCAGACGCGCGAGACGGCGCGACGGGTGGAACCGGTCGAAAAGCAGGATGCATCCGCTTCCCTGACGGACGACCAGCATGAAGAAGACCGTACTGCCAATATCGAACGCCTCGCATCCGACGCGTTCGCAAACTCCCGGCTCAAGATTCTCCAGGACGACACGTCCGGCCAGTACATCTACCTGATGATCGATCAGGATACCGGCGAGACCATTCGCCGCTGGCCGCCGGAGACGCATGCCGACCTTCTGGAATATCTGAGGACCCGCACGGCGGGGCTCATCGACCGCATCGCCTGATACCCGTTCGACCCGGCAATTCTGACCGCCCGGACGGCCCCAGCCCGGCAATCTGCGACCCAGTCGCTCCCGGCGCCGACACCCGAAAAAACATAAGCTATTGTTTTGGCACGATAAAGTATTTCGTGCCAAATCGGCACGGCATTTGCCAATTGTGATCCGAACGGCCGCTGAAGGGCGGCTTGCAGATTACGCGGGAGAATGTCGCATGACGATGAGCGTCCACACCAATACCGGAGCGATGATTGCGCTCCAGAACCTGAACAAGACCAATGCTGACATGCAGTCCGCTCAGAACCGGATCAATACGGGTCTGGAGATTGCCGGCGCGAAGGACAACGCAGCCATCTACGCGGTCGCGCAGGGGATGCGTTCTGACATCGGGGCCCTCGGCGCGGTCGAGACGGCTTTGAACCGGGCTTCCACTATCGGCGATGTTGCGCTCGCAGCGGGCGAGTCGATCTCCGACCTTCTCGTGCAGATGCGCGAAAAGGCCACGGCCGCCATGGACCCCTCGCTCGATGCCTTCTCCCGCCAGGCGTATGATGCGGACTTCAAGGCGCTGCTGGACCAGGTCCAGGTCATCCTGGAAAACGCCGAATTCGACGGTGCGAACATTCTCAACGGTTCGATCACCAATGGTATCGAATTCCTCGCCGATGCCGACGCCGCCCGCACGATCACACTGAAATCGCAGGATATGAGCATTGGCGGCACGATCATCACGCTGGCGGCCACCGCCAGCCTTGGCACGCCGACGCTCTCGGCGACGGTGGTCCAGGACATCAAGACGAGCCTCGAGAACGTCAACCAGGCGCTGGCCAATCTCGGTTCCGACACCAAGAAGATCGAGGCGCATACCGCCTTCGTGGGCAAGCTCTCCGATGCGTTGACCACGGGTGTCGGCGACCTTGTCGATGCCGATCTTGCGGTGGAAAGTGCGAAATTGCAGGCCTTGCAGGTCAAGCAACAGCTTGGCGTACAGGCCCTGTCCATCGCCAACGGCCAGCCGCAGATCATTCTCAGCCTCTTCCAGGGCTAGGAATACACAGACCTACCACCACGGAGCGGCTCCCGGCGACGGGAGCCGTTTCTGTTTGGGCGACTCATTTCATGATCCCGTCCCGGTAGTTCCGGTGTCCCGAGGAGACCGCCATGTCAGATCCATTCCTGCCCTATGGTCGCCAATCGATCGACGAGAGCGATATCGAGGCCGTGACCGAGGTGTTGCGTGGCGACTGGCTGACGACAGGACCGGCGATCGACCGGTTCGAGGCCGCTTTTGCCGAAGCCGTCGAGGTGGAGCATGCCGTGGCCTGTTCCAACGGGACGACCGCGCTTCATCTGGCACTGGCGGCGTCGGGTGCACAGCCGGGCGATATCTGCATTGTTCCCGCCGTGACCTTCATGGCGACCGCGAATGCGGCGCGCTATTGCGGGGCCGACGTGGTTTTTGCCGATGTGGATCCCGACACCGGGCTGATGACGCCCGGAACCCTGTCCGCTGCGATCGAGCGGGCCGGGCGGCCGGTAAAAGCGGTCCTCCCGGTCCATCTCGCCGGACAATGCGAGGATATTCCGAGCATGGCCGGGCTGGCCGCCGAGGCAGGCGCCATTCTGGTCGAGGATGCCTGCCATGCAGTCGGGACGCAGTATCGCGGCGCACCCGTCGGCGCCTGCCGTGACAGTCTCGCCTCGACCTTTTCCTTCCATCCGGTCAAGACGCTCGCCGCCGGCGAGGGCGGGGCGGTGACGACGAATGATGCTGCCATTGCGGATCGCATGCGCCTCCTTCGCAGTCACGGGATCGAGCGCGATCCGGCCCGTCACCGCCGCCAGGCGGGTGAGCCCTGGTGGCATGAAATGCAGGCGCTGGGCTGGAATTACCGGCTGACCGACATGCAGGCCGCGCTGGCCCATTCGCAATTGAGACGCTTGCCGGAATTCGTCCGTACGCGGGTCCGGCTCGCCGCGCTCTACGACGAGGCCATCGCGTCCCTCGCGCCGCTGGTGCAGCCGCTGCACCGAACGCCGGACTGCGAGCCCTGTCTGCATCTCTATCCGGTCCGGATCGATTTCGAGGCGGCCGGGCTGTCCCGGACGGAGGTTATGGATGGCTTGCGCGAGCGCGGTATCGGCACCCAGGTCCACTACATCCCGGTGCCGGACCAGCCTTACTACACGGACCTTTACGGCGCGCAGGATCTGCCCGGTGCGCAGAGCTATTACGCACGCACGCTCAGCCTGCCGCTCTTCGTCGGGATGTCGGATACGGACCCGTCTCGCGTCGCCGACGCGCTTAGGGCCGTGCTGGGGAGCTAGGCCGTCTCGATGAGCCGGTAGAGGGCGTCTGCGTCGAGCTGTTCCGGATTGGTGTTCGACACGTAGCCGAAGCCGTCCGTCACCTGGCGAGCGCCGCTCTCGCGGTAATGGTCCAGAAGTGCCGTGTCATATCCCGGCAGAATGGCATAACGGTCGTCGAGTTCGACGGTGGACCGGGAATCGTCTTCCGGGATCATGATCTCGTGCAGCTTCTCGCCGGGCCGGATGCCGATGATCTTGTGCGGCAGGTCCGGCGCCATCGCCTTGGCCAGATCGATCATGCTCATGGACGGGATTTTCGGGACGAAGACTTCGCCGCCCTTCGCCATTGCGAGGCTCGACAGGACGAAATTCACGCCCTGTTCGAGGGTGATCCAGAAGCGCGTCATGCGCGGATCGGTGATCGGCAGCTCGGTCGCCCCATCGGCGAGGAGTTTGCGGAAGAAGGGAATGACGGAACCGCGCGAGCCGACGACATTGCCGTAGCGTACGACCGAGAAAACCGGTCCGCCTTCACCGCCCATATTCTGGCCGGCGGTGAAAATCTTGTCGGCGGCCAGTTTCGAGGCGCCGTAGAGATTGATCGGGTTCGCCGCCTTGTCCGTCGACAGGGCGCAGACATGTGAGACGCCGCGCTTGATCGCGGCGCGGACGACATTCTCGGCACCCATGACATTGGTCTTGATGCACTCGAACGGATTGTACTCGGCGATCGGGACGTGTTTCAGCGCGGCTGCGTGGATGACGATATCGACGTCCCGCATGGCCATGTCGAGCCGTGTCTCGTCGCGGACATCGCCGATAAAATAGCGCAGGAAGGGATAGTCGTCCGGCGAGAAACGCTGAGCCATTTCATACTGTTTCAGCTCGTCGCGCGAAAAGATGATGAGCTTTTTCGGCTTGTAGCCAGCGCAGATCGTCTCGGTCAGCTTGTAGCCGAAGGACCCCGTCCCGCCGGTGACCAGGATGGTCTTGCCGTCCAGTGCCATGCGCGGTTCGAGAAAGCTGCGTTGCGGGACGGACCCTTTACTCGCGGACGCTGGATTGCTGGCCATGGAAGCCTCGTGATTCGTGATGTTGGACCCGACGCTGCGCTGCCCGGGTTAACGCCGCGTTAGGCATGGGCCGACCGGGCTGTTCGCATGCGCGATTTCGCGTCTCGGAATGCCTTGAAATCCGGTCGATTTACCACGTTTGGAAAGACTTTGTTTGCGTTCGACAGGCAGATTGGCAGGTCAGAGAGAAAGGGATTCGGGCCGTGTCGGTTATCGGATTGAATGTCGGGCTACTTACGGGCTGGTACCAGTCGCGCATCAATGCGTCGCTGGTGTCGAGCTCGCCGCTTGCCCAGGCGTCCGGCAGCCGTGCGAATTCCGGCAATGACGTTCTGCCGCCCTGGGATGTGAACGGCGATGTCCAGTCGCTCGAGGACATGCGGCGCAAAGTGCTGGCCTCGGGCCTGTTCTTCAAGGATCCGACGCGCGAATTCTCCGACCTCGACGCACCGGGCGATCACAAGAGTCTGTTCTCGCTCTATCAGGGGCTAAAGCGCATGCTGTCTCTGGCCGAGGAGGCCAAGGAGAAATCGACGTCCGATATCCAGCGCGATTTCCTGCAGCGTAATTTCACAAGCGGCGTGGCCCAGCTCGACAGCTATTTCGACGGGATGGATCTGACCGAGCTTACCCTGCTCAAAGGGGAACAGCTTTCGAAGGCTGAGAGCGATGTCGCGATCTCGCGGGGCGTATCGCAATTCACCTCGGGCATCATCCATAGCGGGGCCTTTGATGCGGAGGTCGCCAGCCTGACCGGCGACGTCCAGTTCACAGTTTCGGTGACGAAGAACGGCGTCCAGCAGGACATCGCGATCAATCTCGCGGATATGGGCGCTACGACGCGCAATCTCGACAACATCGCCACCCACATCAACACGCAGCTGGAAGCGGCCGGTATGGTGACGCGGTTCGAACGGACGAAGATCGGCGTCGAGGACGATAACGGCATCGTGCAGGGCAACGATTTCGGCTTCCTGATCAAGGGCGTGTCGACCGAGAGCGTCAGCTTCTCCGCGCCGGCGGCCCAGCCCGCGCTGTATTTCGCCGGCGTGTCCGGAATCAACGACACGGCAGGCGGCCAGGTCGTCAAGCTCACCGACCTCGCCAGCGGTACGCCGACCACCGACTATTCCACCCGCTTCAGTGCGGACCCGAACGAAACGGAAGTCGAGGTCGTCGGCTCCGAGGATGGCGAGACGCGTCTCAAGCTTGAAGACAATCCGCTCGAGATTCAGGCGACCGCTGCTGCGGCGGACGGCGGAATTTTCGTGGTCGGTCACACGACCGCTTCGGCCGACGGGCAAGAGATCAAGGGCGAGCAGGACCTTGTCCTCGCCAAATACGATTCCCTCGGCAACCGTGTCTGGAGCCGGGTGCTTGGCGCCGCCGAGACGGCGGAGGGCGCGTCCATCGCGGTCGATGCGGACGGCAATGTCGTCGTCTCCGGCCAGGTCACGGGCGGTCTGGGCGAAACCACCGATATCGGCGGCAGCGACGCCATCGTCGCCAAATACAATTCGGCCGGCGTCGAGCAGTGGGTGCAGCGCTTCGGCGGTACCGGCGACGATACGGCCGACACTCTCACCGTCGCCGATGACGGCACGGTCTATGTCGGCGGCAGCTCCGAAACGGCCTTCGGCGGCGACAGCCATGGCGGCGGTGCGACGGACGGCTATGTCCGCGCAATCGGCGCCGACGGAACGACGCTCTATACACGCCGCATTGCTCTGACCCAGGACGAGATCGTGTCCGCGATCGCGGTCATGACGGATGGAAATATCGTCATTGCCAGCGAAGAGAATGGCGACGCCGTTCTGCGCAAATACAATTCTGCCGACGATACCTCGGCGGCCATGTGGGAGCAGAATCTCGGCAGCCTGGACGGCGGCCGGATCGAGGCCGTCGTGGTCGACGGAAACGACGTCTATCTGACCGGTGCTGCGGGCGCCGGTTTTTCGCCCTCCGCTCCGGTGGGCGCGCATGCGGGCGGCGTGCGGGATGCCTTCGTCGTGAAGATGTCCGACGGCGCATCGCCGACGGTGGCCTACACGACCTTCGTCGGTTCGGACGCGGACGACAGTGCCGCCGGTATCCAGATCCACAACGGCAAAGTCTATATCGCGGGCAAGACGCTTGGCGGTATCGACGGGAATACTCTGCAGGGCGAGCGCGATGCCTTCGCGGCACAGATCGACGCCGCAACCGGCACGCTCGACTGGGCGAGCCAGTTCTCGGGCCGGGGCGGTCTCGCCGAAGCCAACGGCCTCGCCATCCAGGCGGCGGATGATTCCGTGCTGGACGCGCTGGGTCTGCCGACGGGGACGCTGACCTATTCGGATACGCGCGTGATCACCGACCGCAGCTCCGCACGTGAGGGCGATTATTTCTACCTGTCGGTCGACGGCGGCCGCCGCAAGAAGATATCGCTGGAATCCGGCGACACGATCCGCTCGCTGACTTTCAAGATCAATGCGGCCCTCGTGCTCGACGGCACGTCCGACGTCCGCCGTTCGAGCGAAGGCGATCGCCTGCGTATCAAGGCTGCCGAGGGCAAGACGATCGAACTTTTCGCCGGCGGTGAGGGACGCGACCTGCTCAAGGCGCTGGGCATGGCACCGGGCGCGATCGTCAATACCGGCTCCTTGCTCGACAAGGACACCAAGACCTCGGACGGGCCGCCCCTGTTCGCGCTCGACCTGCCGGTCAAGCTGTCTCTCGCAAGTCTCGACGACGCCCAGGCGGCTTACGAGTCGCTGGAAAATGCGATCAGCATGGTGCAGCGCGCCTATCGCGAGTTGACGACGGATCCGGCGCTGAAGGCGCTGCTGGAAGGTCCCAAGGCCGGCAAGCGCGGCGGCACGGTTCCCGGATATCTCTCGGCGCAGCTGGCGAATTACCAGGCCGGTCTTTCGCGCCTCAATTCGGGCGGCGGCACCAGCGCCTATTTCTGACCGAGCGGTTTCTCGAAGGTGAGGGCGAGGATGCGCGGTGGCGTCTCCGGATCGTCCGCGGCCTCCGCCTCGATAGCCTCCTGGATGCCGGACAGTTCGAGGCCGGCCCCTTCGCCCGCCATCACATAATCCGACAGCGTATGGGTATAGGCCTCGACGAAGCGGGTTTCTCCGTCTTCCTCGAAGTGCGCCTGGCTGCCCCGTTTCTGGCGTTCCGGGTGCAGCTCGCTGATGAATAACAGACCGCCGGGCCGCAGGACGCGCGCGGCCTCGGTGAAGACCGGTGCCAGGGCCTCGACATGTTCCAGAACCAGATTGCCGATGACGAGATCGGCATCGCCGTCCTCGACCGGCCAGGGCTTGAGTATGTCGTGTTCGATGAAGTGGACATGATTGCCCGGCGTGCGCACCCGAGCCTTCTCCAGCATGGCCGGCGAGAGATCCAGCGCGACGATGCGGCGGGCATGGCCGGCAATGAAATCGGTATTCTTGCCCGTCCCCGCGCCGAGCTCGACGACGAAGGCCCCGTTCAGCGGCAGGTCCGCCCCCCGCAGGACCTGGGCGTCCAGGTCGCGTGTGAGATTGTCATTGCTGTCGTAGATGGCGGCCCAGCGTTCATAGGCAGTGCGGGCGGGGATGTCGCGCGTCATGGCCGGGCTCCTTGCACACGCTGACATGCCATCGGCAATGCGGCGCGTAAAGCCTGGCGGATGAAGGCAGGGATCAGGCCTTGCGGTCGACGGCGATGGAGAAGCCGGAAGAGGGGGCGCTGCTCTGCGCCGCACCCGGGCCATAGCCCGACCCGCTGGAGCGCTGGCGCACAGCCTCGTCCGCGATCGCTTTCACCACCCCCTCGGTCACCGTCTTCATGGCGTTGACCACGTGTCCGTTCTCGGCGAGCGCATCGTGGAAGGCGGTCGTGCTTTCGCGCAGCTGGGCGCGCAAGCTTTCCGGTGCGCCCTCGAAGCGGCGGGCATCCTGTCCGGCGCGCGCGACTTCGGCGCGGTAGATATTGGCCAGCTGGCCCTTCTCGTCCTGCAGGGCCAGCGCCTCCTCGGCGCGACGCTCGCGGAAGAGCTCGGTTTCCCTGGTGATCAGCTCCGTCAGGCGCCGGGTCAGTTTCAGCATGGCTTCGGCGCGTTCGCGCCCGTTGGCGGCGGCGAGTTCGGTCATGACATTACTCTCCGGCTTCCTGGTAGCGCAGGATCTCGGTGGTCAGACGGTCGGCAAGACCCAGACCGCCGGATTGCGACATCACCTTGGCGTATTCCTCGTGCAGCAGGCCGCGGAAGGCGCGTTCGCCGGCGCCGCCGCCGAAGGGATTGTCCTCACCCACATCCGCGAACATCTGCTCGAGCATCTGGGACAGGAAGAAGCCTTCGAACTCCTCGGCAACCGCGCGCGCCTCCTCTTCGGTGCGCACACCGGAAATGTCCGGGGCACCTTCGGCGCGACCGGCACCGGTCGCATTGGCAAGCTGGAGCTGGAGCAGGTTATCCATATCAGAGAACCTCGATATCGGCCTGCAGCGCGCCTGCAGCCTTGATGGCCTGCAAGATTGTGATCATGTCGCGCGGCGTGACGCCCATCGCATTGAGACCGTCGACGAGCTGGCTCAGCGAGACTGACTCTTCCAGCACGCCAAGTTGCATATCGTCTTCCTCGACCGCCACGTCGGTGCGCGGCAGCACGACCGTCTCCCCTTCGGAGAAGGGCGCGGGCTGGCTGGCGACTGGGCGCTCGGAGACGGTGATGGTCAGATTGCCCTGGGCGATGGCGACGGTGGAGACGCGGACATTCTCGCCCATGACGATCGTGCCGGTATTCTCGTCGATGATGATGCGGGCCGGCTGGTCAGCCTCGACGCGCAGCTGCTCGACTTCCGCCAGCAGGTCGATCATGTCGCCATTGTAGGAAGCCGGACGGGTCAGCTCGACCGAGCCCGGGTCCAGGGCGCGAGCGGCACCGACACCAACATAGGCATTGATGGCACGGGCCATACGGCGCGCCGTGGTGAAGTCGGGATTGCGCAGGGACAGGCGCAGCGAGCTGCGGTTTGCGATATCGGCCCAGGGATTGATGCCTGTGCCCTCATAGGGGTTCTCGACCACGCCGCCATTGGCGATGCGGCCCGCAGTCGGAACGCCCCGCGTGATGCTGGCGCCGTCGCCGGCGGCTTCGAAGCCACCCACGGTCAGCGTGCCCTGGGCGACGGCCCAGGCGCGGCCATGGCTGTCGAACATCGGGGTGGCGATCAGCGTGCCGCCCTGCAGGCTGTCGGCGTCGCCGATGGCGGAGACCGTCACATCGATGCGCGATCCCTGCGAGGAGAAGGCCGGCAGGCTGGCCGTCACCATCACCGCCGCGACATTGCGCGTGTTGAGGTTGGCGTCGCGCGTATTGACGTTGAAGTGTTCCAGCATCGCGTTGAGCGACTGGTTGGTGAAGCTGGAATTGCGGAGGCTGTCGCCGGATCCGTCCAGTCCCACGACGAGGCCGTAACCGACCAGCGGGTTCTCCCGGACGTTTTCGACATCGACCATGTCCTTGATGCGCGAAGAAGCCCCGGCCGGTGCGGCGAGGGTGAGGGCGGCAAGAAGGGTGATGATCCAGCGCATTTTGCGGTCTCCGAAATTCGTTCGCCCACGTCCTTGCCAAGACCGTGCCAGAATGCCGGACAGGGTTAATAAAATAAGACGCGCAAAAACAATAAGTTACAATCTTAGTCGCGCGAAACGGCACGGAAAAAGCGACCGGGCGGCTTCTGAGGAGGGCAGATTTTGCCGACTCGGATGGGTCGGTTAAGTCTCTGTTAAGCGGCCGCGCTCATGCATTAACCTATCGATGAGAGGCAATGATTCCGCCATGAAGATATCGGGACCCAATTCGACGAACTCCGTATCGAGCAGCAAGCGCAAGACCACGTCCCGCGCCAGCGGCGACGGATTCAAGGTCGATACGCCGGCCCAGTCGCGTGGCACGATGTCCGCCAGCGCCGCATCCTCGGTGCAGTCCGTCGATGCCATTCTCGCCCTCCAGGGCGTGGAGGACTTCACCCAGGCCCGCAAGCGCGCCACCGAGCGTGCCTTCGACATGCTGGACGTGCTCGACGAACTGAAGATCGCCTTGCTTGAGGGCGGGCTTCCGCGTGCCAAACTGGTTGCGCTGATGGACCTCCTGCAGACGCGTCGCGACCAGACCAATGACGCGAAACTCGAAGCCGCTCTGGACGAAGTCGAGATTCGTGCCGCCGTCGAACTGGCCAAGTTCGGCTGACGCAAGCGTCAAGCGGATTCCCAAATCACCCAGATAAATTCTGGTTTTGCGAGGCAGGGCATGCTCGCAACAGCTCGATCTCGTTGACTCGCGAAGTTCCGTGAATATGCTCCGCCCGGCTTTCTGGGGGAGAGCGCGCAGCTGCGTGGAGTTGAGTCGAAAGCGATGAGCAAGGCTGAAACGATCGAGATCCCGAAGGATTATGTGCCGTCTGACGACGAAGAGTTCATGAATGATCGTCAGAAGGAATATTTCCGCCGCAAACTGCTGGCGTGGAAAGAAGAAATCCTTCGCGAGAGCAAATCCACGATTTCCAACCTGCAGGAAGACATGGGTGCCCTGCCGGACCTCGCTGATCGCGCCTCGACGGAAACCGACCGTTCCCTGGAACTTCGCGCCCGAGACCGCCAGCGCAAGCTGATCTCGAAGATCGAAAGCGCCCTGCGCCGCATCGAGGAAGATACCTACGGTTATTGCGAGGAAACGGGCGAACCGATCTCGCTCGCCCGCCTCGATGCCCGCCCGGTGGCCACGCTCTCGCTCGAGGCGCAGGAGCGCCACGAGCGCAAGGAACGCGTCCACCGCGACGACTGATCCGGACTTCCGGACCTCGCTGAGTTCAC
Source organism: Maricaulis sp. B-26 (assembly GCF_056857855.1). Lineage (NCBI taxonomy): Bacteria > Pseudomonadati > Pseudomonadota > Alphaproteobacteria > Maricaulales > Maricaulaceae > Maricaulis > Maricaulis sp. B-26. The sequence continues at coordinate 94,641 of NZ_JBSXNX010000027.1, read as the reverse complement.
GCTGATGTCTCGATCATCTGCCGCTGGTGGATGAGAAGGGGCGATGCGAACAAGGCCGTAATCCCCGGTTCCGCGGGCATGAAGGCGCGCGGGTCCGGCAAGCGGCCCATACCCCTTTCGAACAAAAAATGGGCCGCCGCGAATGAACGCGACGGCCCGAGTGAACCCGATGGTGGCGGGAACTTAGAACGGCATGAGGAGGTCGTAGAGCTCCTGGCCGTAAGAGGGGCGCTGGAAGTCGGAGAGATGTCCGCGGCCGCCGTAGGAGATGCGGGCCTCGGCGACCTGCGTGTGCTCGATCGTATTGTCCGAGGCGATGTCCTGCGGGCGGGCGATGCCGGTGATGAGCAGCTCGCGAACCTCGTTGTTGACGCGCACTTCCTGGCGGCCGGCGATAACGAGATTGCCGTTCGGCAGAACCTGGGTGACCAGGGCCGCGACGGTCAGCGAGATGCTCTCCGTCCGGTTCACCGAGCCGGATCCCTGCAGCGAAGAGGAATTGCCGAAGCTGGTGATGGAGGACGGGTCGATACTGTCGTTGAAGAAGCCGGTCAGGTCGGCGCCGAAGAAGTTCGTCAGGTCGGCGTCTTCCGCGGAGGTGCGGGACCGGTTGGTCTGGTTCTGCAGCTGGGCGCTGTCGGAAATGTCGATATTGACCGTCAGGATGTCGCCGACGCGGGCAGCCCGCGGATCGCCGAAGAAGGTCGGCGAATTGGCGTTCCAGAGTGAATTGCTGTGCGCCTGAGCGGCACGAGGCTGCGGCGCGGCATAGGTCGGCATCGGGATTTGCTGCGGGCCGGCGCCGGCGAGCTGGTCCGGATTCTGGATCGGCGTCATCGGCGGAGTCTGGCCGACATAGGAGAGGCGGTCGGTAGCGGCGCAGGCCTGGAGGGCGGCAGCGGCGACGACGAGGGCGGCAATTTTGCGGATCATGGGGATTCTCCCTTTATCAGAAGGCGACTGCCGGGCTGGCCCCGACACGTGCGCGGCCCGGCCCGTCGACGAGGGCTTCCACCGTGCGGTTGGATTGCAGATTGACGAAGCGGGCGAGCTCGCCCTCCGCCGCGTTTTCCAGGGCCCGGGCGCGAACGCTCAGCTGCAGGCCCGGGGCTTCGAAGACGAGCGTGACCAGTTCGCCGCGGGCGACCAGCTGCGGCTGTTGCAGGTCGTAAACGCGCAGCGGCTCGTTGGGGCGCAGGGCGCGGCGGGTTTCCTGACCGACAATGCCGTCGGCGCTCAGCACCGCGTCCGGGCGGACGCGGTCGCTGCGCCAGGAGATCCAGACCAGATCGTCTTCCGTGATCGTCTGGCCGGCCGCGACGGGGCGGGCGAGGACCGGGACGTCGACCGTGACATGGCCGCGACCGGTGACACGCACCGGGTTGGCGCCGTCATAGGGAGCGACTTCCGCAGCCAGCATGCCGGAGCGGCTGTCGAAATTCAGCGACACGATCTGCGGCCCGCCGAAGCTCCCGACCGGCGCGTGCAGCGCCATGGCCGAGTTGGAGAGCTGGACTTCGTGCGCTTCGCCGGTGCGGGCGAAGAGCTCGCCTTCGAGCATGTCGGTCAGCATGTCGGCGCTGACGGCCCGGCTCAGGCGGGACACCGCGACGCGGTGTACGCCGCCGGCATTGGCCCAGTCGAGATCGTGCTGCGCGGCGATGCGCTGCACATAGCCGACGTCGATCGAGGTGCGGCTGCCCGGCGCCGGAGCGCGGGCGAGGACCACTTCGGCGGCGTCGCCGGCATTGGCGAAGAGATCGCCGAGCGTGACATGGCCGCCTTCGACCGTGACGGTCTCGCGCAGGACCACCGCTTCGCCGGCGAGAGCCGGTGCCGTGGTGAGGCAGGCGAGGGCGATGAGGCTGGTGCGGATCATCATCTGCTCCCGTTAGCGAAGGTTGGACGAGGCGGCGAGCATCTCGTCAGCGGCGGTGATGACGCGGGCATTCATCTCGTAGGCACGCTGGGCCTGGATGAGTGCCGTGATCTCGGAGACGGCGTTGACATTGGCCGCTTCCACGAAGCCCTGGCGGATCGAACCGAAACCCGGCGAGCCCGGCGTGCCGACCGTGGCCGTGCCCGAGGCGGCGCTCTCCAGGAACAGATTGTCGCCCGTGGCTTCCAGGCCGGCATCGTTGAAGAAGGTCGCCAGTTCCAGCTGACCCACGGTCTGCGGTTCGGTCTGGCCGTCGACCAGCGCCTGGACCTGTCCCTGGGCGTTGATGGCGACTTCGCGGGAGCCCTGCGGAATGGCGACGCCCGGCGCGACGGTATAGCCGTCGGCGGTGACGATCTGGCCTTCAGGGCTGATGGCGAAATTGCCGGCGCGGGTATAGGCGTCCGAGCCGTCCGGCATCTGGATGCGGAAATAGCCGTGGCCGGAGATCGCCAGGTCGAACGGATTGCCGGTATTCGACAGCGAGCCCTGCTCGGTAATGCGGTAGACCGAGGCGGCCTGGACACCCAGACCGACCTGGACGCCCGTCGGCACGATCGTGCCGGCATCCGAGGAGGCCATGCCCATCTGCTGGACGTTCTGGTAAAGGAGGTCCTGGAACTCGGCGCGCTGGCGCTTGAACCCGGTCGTGTTCATGTTGGCCAGGTTGTTCGAGATCACCTCGACATTGAGTTGCTGGGCCTGCATGCCCGAGGCGGCGGTGGTGAGAGAGCGCATAGCTGTGTCTCCTCCCTTAGACCTTGCCGAGGCGCTCGATGGCGCGCTTGTTCAGATCTTCGGCTTGCTGAAGGAATTTCGAGACCGACTGGTAGGACCGCATGATGGTCATCATGTCGGTGATCTCGACGATCGACTGGACGTTGGACTGCTCGACGAAGCCCTGCTGGACGTTCGGTGCGTCAATGGGCTGCGGCTCGTCGCCGGGATTGTCGGCCGGTGGAACCGAGTAGCGGCCATTGCCCTGTTTGGACATGTCCGCGCGGTTGGCGATTTCGAACACACCGACGCGTCCGACCTCCATGCCGTCCTGCATGACCGCGCCGCTCTCGACGATGGCCGTATTGCCGGCGTTCGGATCGAGCAGGATCGGGGCGCGGGTGAAGCCGTCGAGTACGGGCGAACCGTCGGCCGCGACGAGCTGGCCGTTCGCATCCATGTGGAAGCGGCCGTCACGCGTGTACTGGATTTCGCCATTGCTCTCGACGGCGAAGAAGCCTTCGCCCTCGATGGCAACATCGAAGGGGCGGCCGGTATAGTCCAGCGCGCCCTGGCTGAAATCGCGGCCCATGCCCCAGGTATTGACGTATTGGAGCTGGGACGGGCCGTCGCTGTGCTCGGCAGTCCGCGCGGGGGCGTTCTCCAGCAGCAACTGCTCGACCTTGAAGCCGGCGGTATTGGCGTTGGCGATATTGTTGGCAACGACGTCCATCGACCGGCGAAGGGTCATCTGGCGCGTCAGGCCTATCATCAGTGCGTTGTCCATCGGGCGGTTTCCTTTCTGGATACCTGGTGTCCACCGTCGTCTGCGGTGGTTGCCCGAACAGCTGCATGCAGCGTGCCAAGGTTAATTTCCTTGGTTATCAACGTGTTGGGGGAGGGCTGGCCTGAAGGGCGGCAAGTCTTCACGGCAAAGGGCGCCGGGGTGGTGGGAAGTAATTGCCGGGTTCGCCGGAATCGCTACGGAGTGTTAACCGCGCTCACGGTTAATGGTTTCAAACGATTCCCCATTGGGAGCCCGCAATGGCTGAAGATACCGAAGATTTCGACGAGGACGTCGAGAACGAAGACGAGCCGAAGAAGAAGAACCCTTTGAAACTGGTTCTCTTTATCGGCCTGCCCGCTTTGATTCTTCTGCTCGCGGGCGTGGGCGGCTTCATGATGTTCGCCGGTGGTGGCAGTGACGACGAACATGTTGCCGAGGCCGGACATGGTGACGGAAACGAGCACCAGTCGGCCGATGCCGCCCATGCCAGCGAAGAAGTATATTATTATGATCTGCGCGAGGGTGACGGCTCGGAAGAGACGATCATCACAAATATCCGGTCGACCGATGGCCGCCCGGTCATCGTGCAGCTCAAGATCACCTTTGAATCCACCGATCCGGATCTCGGCCCGGTGCTCGAGCAGCATGTCGATCCGATCATGGATCAGTTCATCATGTTCCTGCGCGAGCTCCGCGAAGACGATCTCTACGGTTCCGCCGGCATGCAGCGCGTGCGCATGGAACTGCTGCGCCGGGTCAACCTCGCGATCGAGCCGTCACAGGTCGATGCGGTGTGGATCCAGGACTTCATGATTACCGACTAGGACCGACAGGACAGAGCACATGTCTGACGATATGGACCAAGATGCGCTGGCAGCCGAGTGGGAGGCGATGGCCGAGGACGGCGGTGACGACCTCGATCTCGCATCCGAATGGGAGGCCATGGTCGGCGGCGAGGACGACGGCCAGGATTTGCCGACGGTCGGCGGTGGCCCCGAGCGCATCCTCAACCAGGACGAGATCGACAGCCTGCTCGGCTTCTCGCTCTCCGACGACGACGCGGCCGACAAGTCCGGCATTCGCGCGATCATCAACTCGGCCCTGGTGTCCTACGAACGCCTGCCGATGCTGGAAATCGTCTTCGACCGGCTGGTCCGGCTGATGACGACGAGCCTGCGGAACTTCACCTCCGACAATGTGGAAGTCTCGCTGGACAATATTTCCTCGATCCGTTTCGGCGACTATCTGAACTCGATCCCGCTGCCGGCCATTCTCGCCGTTTTCCGGGCGCAGCAGCTGGACAATTACGGCCTGCTGACGGTCGACTCGAACCTGATCTACTCGATCGTGGACGTGCTGCTCGGCGGCCGCCGCGGCACCTCGGCCATGCGTATCGAGGGCCGTCCCTACACCACGATCGAGCGCATGCTGGTGCAGCGCATGATCGAAGTCGTTCTGGGCGATGCCAAACAGGCCTTCGCGCCGCTGACAGATGTCGATTTCGACCTCGAGCGCGTCGAGACCAACCCGCGTTTCGCGGCCATTGCGCGCCCGGCGAACGCGGCCATTCTGGTGAAGCTGCGGATCGACATGGAAGACCGTGGCGGTCGAATCGAGCTTCTTCTGCCTTACGCGACGCTGGAACCCATCCGGAAAATGCTGCTGCAGCAGTTCATGGGGGAAAAGTTCGGTCGCGACAACATCTGGGAAGGCCACCTCGCCACCGAGCTCTGGTCGACCAAGATGGAAGTCCAGGCGGTGCTCGACGAGCAGCGTGTTCCCCTCGGCAAGGTCGCCGACCTGAAGGTGGGCGATACGCTTTTCCTCGATGCCACCCCGATGAGTGAAGTTGAATTGCGTTGCGGTGCCGTACCGCTGACGCGCGGTCGTATGGGCCGTATCGGACACAATGTTGCACTCCGGCTGGGCGGACCGCTCTCGCCGGGTGCCAAGAAAGCGATGATGAGGTTCGCATGACGCTCGCAGCTCTGATTTTCGAAGGCCTGGTTGCCTCCCTGCTCGTGGTGGCTGTCTTCGTCTGCCTGCGCGTTGATCGCCGGCTCAAGGCGCTCAAGACCGGCCAGGACGGCGTCCGGGAGTCGGTGATCGCGCTCAATGAGGCGACCGATCGGGCCCGCGCCAGCCTCGCGGCCCTCGAGCGCGCCACGACGCATTCCGGCGAGGAGCTGGAAGCCCGCGTCGCCGAGGCCCGCAAACTGGCCGACGAACTGCGTCTGATCAGCGGTCGTGCCGACAAGACCGCGGAAAGCATGAGCAATCGCCGTCCTTCGCGCCGGCGCGCCAGCGACATCTTTCCGGACGGTGCCGGCTCGCGTGTGATCAACGACCTCAAGGACGTGAGATAATCCCATGCGCGAACCCATTCGCCTCCTGACCGTTCTGGCTGTCCTGATGGGTGGCCTGTTCGGCCTGAAAGCCCTCACTTTCGCCAATGGCGCGTCGGACTGGTGGAGCGCGCATGCCGCGACCCTCGAGGCTGCCGCGTCCCAGGAAGATGAAGCGGACAGCGAAGGTGAAGCGCCCTTGATGCCGGAGACCGGTCTCGATGCCGAGCCGGAAGCCGAAGCGGTCGAGCCAGCCCCGACAGAAGCCTTCGCCGAACGCATGGCCACGGGCGTGCGCACCGCCGAGGAAGAGCGCGTCATCTATCGTCTGCGCGAACGGTCCGAACAGCTCGACAGCCGCGAGGAGCAGCTGGAAACGCGCGAGGCGCTCATGCTCGCCATGGAGCAGCGCGTCGACGCGAAGATTGCCGAGCTCAACACGCTGCGCGACCAGATTATCGAACTCACCGATTCCCTGACCGAGCGCGAATCTGAGGACATGCAGGTGATCGTCGCCTGGTATGCCGCCATGGACGCCCGCGATGCGGCCGAGCGGATCGCCGGTCTCGACATGGACACCCAGATCCAGATCGCTTCGCGCATGTCGCAGCGGACCTTCGGTCCGATCCTCGCCGAGATGGGGACCGATGCCGCCGCGCGCCTGACCGAGCGCATGGCGACCCGCAGCAATTTGCCCGAAACCGTGGCCGAACTGGAGGCGCGGATTGCCGAAGGCGGCTAGACATATCCGCCGGTTCGCCGGAGGCCTGCTGCCGCTCCTGCTCAGCTCGACCGCCCTGGCCCAGACGCCGGGCGTGTTGACCGTCGAGCGGGAGGGCAATGCGGCCCGTATCCTGATCGACTATGCTGACGGGGTGGCCGAAAGCCGTCCGGATGCTGACGTATCCGTCGCCCATACCGTCCTGATTGCCCGCCTCAGCGAACCGCTCGAGGCGGATATTTCCACGCTCGTGCCCGCGCTCGGCGCCTGGGCGGCGCGCGCCCGTCTCGATCCTGACGGATCGACCTTGCGGATTGCGCTGAACCGCTCCGCCGACGCCCATGTCTCCTCCAGTTACGATCTTGTGGCGATCGATATCGTGCCGCCGGGTACGCCTGCGCCTGCGCCGATCGTTTCGCCGCGCGAAGCCAGCGAGCGCGAAGCGGCCCGTCGGGCGGCCGCGCTGGCGGCCAATCCGCCGCCGCCCCCGCCGGCCGATCCCGTCCCGGTCCAGTATCGCGTCGGTCAGGCCACCGAATACACGCGGATCGAATTCATCTGGCCGGAGGATGTGGGCTACGCGCTCGAGCAGACGGGCAATGTCGCCGAGCTGCGTTTCAGTATGCCGGCGGATATCGATATCAGCCGGCTGACCGGGTCACCGCCGCGCTTTCTCGAGAGTGCCGAGGCCGAGCGCCAGGGCGATGAATGGGTTCTGCGCCTGAATGTCGAGGATGGCGTGCGCGCCCGTGCCTGGGACGAGGGCGGGCGTATTGCGGTCGATCTGCCGGACCCGGCTGTTCTGGGAGCCGAAGCGCTCCTGGCTCAGCTCGGCGGGCTCGAACAGGACACGCCGGACACGCCGGATACGGCTGAAACGGACGCCCCCGGCGCGGCCGAGACCGTCGCCGGCGATGACGCGACCATTGCGTCTGACGTTGCCGAGACCGTCACACAGCCCGGCCCTGCGGACGAGGCTGTGGCGGATACGCCGGAGCCGGAGGCGCCGACGCGCTTTGTCGGCAATATCGACCCGGTGCCCGCCGACGGCATCGTCCGCGCCAGGCTGTCAGAGCTGAACGGCGACCTTCGCGTGGATTTCGACTGGGCTGCATCCCTGGGAGCTGCCGTCTTCCGCCGGGGAGAGGCGATCTGGGTCGTGTTCGACGCGGCCGCCGATCTCGATCTGAGCGAGCTCGATCTCGCCAACCGGCGGCATGTGCGCAATTTCGACAGCTTCCGCGGCCCCGACTATTCGGCGGCCCGCATCATCGTACCGAGCACCTCGCAGGCCGAGGCCCGCATCGACGAGGGCCGCTGGACCATAATCCTGTCCGAACGCATCGACGCACCGCCGCGCCCGATCGGGGTCCGGCGCGATGCGCGGCGCAATCGCCCCGGACGAATCATTCTCGACCTTGCCGGCGCTCATGCCATTCGCTGGGTGGAGGACCCCATGGTGGGCGATCGTATCGGCGTGATTACGGCTGAGGGGCCGGTGCAGGGTCTGGCGACGCGGCGCGAATTCGTCGGCGGCGCCCTGCTGCCGAGTGCGCACGGCGGTGCCGTCGAGGCCATCGCCGAAGATCTCGAACTCGACCTGACCGGTTCGGGCGCTGCCGTGGGACGACCCGCCGGCATCGACCTGACCCCGGCCGGCGAAGCCGCGCAGGTTTCGGACGACAGCACCGTGCTGGCCAATATCTCCTCCCCCGCGCTGATGTTCTTCGACGCCTGGGGCGGTGATGGCGACTTCCCGGAGGAGTGGCGCGAACGCATGCGACGGACGGCCCTGGAAGAGGGTACGGACGGACAGATCGCGCTGGCCCGCTTCATGCTGAGCCATCAGCTCGCGCCGGAAGCGCTGGGTATGCTGCAGCTTGCGATCGAGGCCGATCCGTCTCTGGCCAACGACCCGCATGTGCGCGCCCTGCAGGGCGTTGCGAGCTACATGATGCACCGGCTCGGCGATGCCGAGGCCTATCTCTCCCATGCCTCGCTCAACCTGGAACCGGCCGCGGATCTCTGGCGCGGGATGGTCGCGGTCGGCGAGGAGCGCTGGCAGGATGCACGCCGTCGCTTCGAGAGCGGCGAGAGCACGATCTTCTACTATCCGCCGCAATGGCGGGCCCGTTTCTACGTGGCCAATGCACGCGCGTCGCTCGAAGTGGGCGACACTGCAGCGGCGCAGCAATGGCTCTACGAGGTCGAGAATGGCGAGCCGGACACGGAAACGCGTCTTCGGGCAAGCTATGTCAGCGCCCGGGTTCACGAGGCGCGCGGAAATCCGGAACGGGCTATCGACATGCTCGAAACGCTGTCGCGCTCCGGCAATGAGCAGATGGAAGCCCAGGCCCTGTTCGATCTCTACCGGCTGCAGCTGGATGCGGGCGTTCTGACCCGAGCAGAAGCCATCGAGGCGCTCGAGAATCTTCGCTTTCGCTGGCGCGGGGATACGCTGGAGCTGGAAACCGTACGCGCGCTCGGCGAACTCTATGTCCGCTCGGGCGAGTATGCGCGCGGCCTGGAGACGATGAACACCGCCCAGGCACGCTTCCCGAATACCGAGGCCGGGCGACGCATCGGCGAGGACATGGTCGGCATTTTCCGCCGGCTCTTCCTCGACGGCGAGGCCGACCGCATGGATCCGATCGAGGCGGTCGCGATCTTCTACCAGTATCAGCATCTGGCGCCGATCGGCACGGATGGCGACCGCATGATCCGTCGCCTGGCGGACCGGCTGATCGCCTTCGACCTGCTCGATCCGGCCGCCGAACTGCTCCAGCACCAGGTCGATCACCGCTTGCGTGAACCCGTTGCCCGTGCCCGCGTGGCCACGGATCTCGCCGTCGTCTACCTGATGGACAACCGGTTCGAGGACGCGCTCAACACGCTGCGTAATTCCCGCGTTGCCCGTCTGCCGTCCGAGCTTGTCTCCGAACGCTATCTGCTCGAGGCGCGGGCCCTTGCGGAACTGGGCCGCCACGACCAGGCGCTCGAGCTCGTCGTTCGCGACCGCTCGCCCGGCGCGGCCCGCCTGCGCGCCGACATCGCATGGGACCAGCGCGACTGGGCGGCGGCCGGACAGCGTCTCGAAGCGATTCTGGGCGGCCGCTTCCAGGACGATACCAGCCTCGATCTGTCCGAAGAGGCCGACGTCATGCGCGCGGCGATCGCCTATAGTCTTGCCAGAGACACGGTCGCGGCCAACCGGCTCGGCGATCGCTATAGCGCGCTGATGGCCGAGACGGACCAGTCGGCCGCTTTCGCGTTGCTGACCGATGAGGATGCCCGCCAGGGCAATGTGCGCTTCTCCGACCTGGCCGGCCGGATCGCCAGCATCGATACGCTGGAAGCCTTCATGGAACCCTTCCGGGCCCGCTTCAACAATGGCGGCGGTCCGTCCTGACCGGACGGTGAGGCGTCACGCACTCGCTTTGATTTTTGGGAAAAGTGCCGCGAACCCGGTCAGGGTATCGTGCCGAAACTCTGTACGAGCGATCCGGTCACCAGCCGCCAGCCGTCGATCAGCACGAAGAAGATCAGCTTGAAGGGCAGGGAGATCACGATCGGCGGCAGCATCATCATGCCCATCGACATAAGGATGGAGGCCACCACGAGGTCGATGATCAGGAAGGGGATGAAGAGCAGGAAGCCGATCTCGAAGGCCCGCCGCAGCTCGGAAATCATGAAGGACGGCGCCACCACCCAGAAGGACGTATCCTCCGGCGTCTCCGGCACCGCCTCACCGGAAATATCGATGAAGAGCGCCAGGTCGTCCTCGCGGGTATGCGCCAGCATGAAGGTCTTGAGCGGCGCCGTGGACAGTTCGAACGCCTCGCCCATCTCGATCTCGTCATTGAGAAGCGGCTGGATGCCGTCCTCGTAGGACTGGGTGAAGACCGGCGCCATGATGAAGGCGCTCAGGAAGATCGCGAGCGAGACCAGAACCGCGTTCGGCGGGCTCTGCTGCAGGCCCAGACCGGTACGCAGCAGGGAAAGCACCACCACTATGCGCACGAAACTGGTGGTCATGATGACGATCGAAGGCGCCAGGGAAAGGATGGTCAGAAGCGCGATCAGCTGCAGCACGCGCTCGGTCAGATCGCCCTCGGTGCCGGTGTCGATCGTGATGCTCTGCGCCTCGGCGCTGGCGCCCGCAAGCGTCGCAATGCCGATGATGAAGAGAATGAGATAGGTCCAGAAGCCCTTCTTCATCATACCGCCTCCGCTTCGTGTCCGGGAATGACTGCCGGTTCGGTGACCGGCTGACTGGAAAGAATCGTTTCCTGCTCGGCACCGAGCAGGACGACATGTTCGGTCTCGTCGGTTCTAAGGATGACGAGCCGGCGGCGCGGATCGATGACAAGGGTCTCGGTGACAGCCAGGCGTTTGCGCTCGCCCATGAAGGGGCGAAGCCCGGTCATGCCCTGGAATATCCAGCCTTTTCTGACTGCCAGACCGAACAGGCCCAGCCCGCCCAGAAGCACCAGGAGGATAGACAGGGCGAAGAGGTAATGGGGCCAGCTGACGACGTCGCTCATCGGTTCCGTACTCATAAAGAATACCTGCCTTGTCGGGTGATGCGGTTAAGTCGGCGTTAACTGTGCGCGCGCACGTTCGAGGGTAGTAGAAAAGGGGATTCGCGCATGCGGCCCGGTGATCTGCCCGTCATGGCAGCGCTTCGACAATCGATGGATTTTCACGCCGATCGCCAGCAGGTGATCGCGGAGAACGTCGCGAACGCGAATACGCCCGGCTATACGGCGCGCGATATCGACGAAGCCGATTTCCAGCGTGCGGTTCGGGCTCAGTTGAATGGCGGCGCGGACGATCGTCCGGCGACGCGCCTGCGCACGAGCTCGGCCGGGCATATCCCGTCCGGCGGCAACGCCGGCGGCGGGACGGAATGGCGGGTTCAGAACTCCCCGGACAGCGAGACCACGATCAACGGTAATTCGGTCGTGCTCGAAGAGCAGATGGTGCGCGGCCAGGAAAACCGCATGCGCTACGAGACCGCACTGACGCTCTACCAGAAAAACCTCGGCCTGATCCGCATGGCGATCAAGCCGCCGGCCCGATAGGACGGAGTAAGTTATGGGAAACGCCTCTGACGCAATGCAGATCTCCGCATTCGGCCTGCGCGCGCAGGCTGCGCGGATGCGCATCATCTCGGAGAATATCGCCAATGCCGAATCCACGGCGCGCGAGCCGGGCGGCGACCCCTATCGCCGTCAGATACCTGTTTTCGAAGCGGAGCTCGATCGGGTAACGGGCACGAACCGGGTCCGGATGACCGATGTCGCCCACGATCAGAGCGAGTTCACCCTGGAATACAATCCGGGCCATCCGGCCGCAGATGAAGGCGGCTATGTCCGCACCTCGAACGTCCAGACTCTCGTCGAGATGATGGACATGCGCGAAGCCATGCGCAGCTATGAGGCGAATCTGAACATGATCGAGAATTCCAAGCGCATGCAGGAGCGTGCGCTGGACCTGCTGCGCCGCTAGAAAAGCCGGCGCTGACCGCAGAACGAGGATAGGACGACAAGGCCATGGCCGCAGATCTCTCCGCCGTACAGGCATATCAGGCCGCCATTCGCGCGGCCCAGCAATCCACCCAGTCCTCCGGCTCCGCCAATGAAAGTGCCGGCGTCGACTTCGGCAGCATGGTCTCCGGCGCCATCGCCGAGACGGGCGGCGCCCTGCAGCAGGCCGAGCAGATGACCGCGGCCGCCGCGACCGGGGATGCCGAGCTGATCGACGTGGTTACGGCCGTGTCCGCCGCCGAACTCCAGCTCGAGACTGTCGTCGCCGTACGCGACGAAGTGGTCCGCGCCTACCAGGAAATCCTGCGCATGCCGATCTGAGAATTTTTGCATGACAGCATGAAAAAGGCCTCCCGGATGATCCGGGAGGCCTTTTCCGTTTGCGTGTCGGCGAGGGCCTATTCGGCCGACTGCGTTTCCGCGATGTAGGCGTTGACGCGCTCTTCCAGGATGGAGAGCGGCATGGCGCCCTGGGTCAGGACGACATCGTGGAAGTCACGGATGTCATAGGCTTCGCCCAGCGCTTCCTCGGCTTCTCCGCGCAGGCGGAGAATCTCGTTCATGCCGATCTTGTAGGCCGTGGCCTGGCCCGGATAGACGATATAGCGATCGATGGCATCGCGGGCATCGCCTTCGGGGTTGGGCGTATTCTCGACCAGATACTGGACGGCTTCCTCGCGCGTCCACTGGTGATGATGGATGCCCGTATCGACCACGAGGCGGCAGGCGCGCCACAGCTCCATGGCGAGACGGCCGAAATCCGAATAGGGATCGTCGTAGAAACCGAATTCCTTCGGGAAGTACTCGGTGTAAAGACCCCAGCCCTCGGTATAGGCCGTGTAGCCGCCGAAGCGGCGGAAGGACGGAACGCCTTCCAGCTCCTGCATGATGGCCAGCTGCATGTGGTGACCCGGCGCGCCCTCGTGATAGGCGAGCGCTTCCATCTGGTAGGTCGGCATCAGGCTCATATCGCGCAGATTGGCGTAGTAGTAACCCGGGCGCGAGCCGTCCGGTGCCGGGCGGTTGTAGAAGGCTTTTCCGGCCGAAGCCTCGCGGAAGGGTTCCACACGGCGCACTTCCAGATCGGCCTGCGGCAGGGTGTGGAACATCTCCGGCAGGGTTTCCATCATCGTGTCGATGAGCGCGGTGGCGTCGGCCAGATAGGCCGCACGGCCTTCGTCGTCATTGTCGTAGTAGAACTGCTCGTCGGTGCGCATGAACTCGAAGAAGTCCTGCAGCGTTCCCTCGAAGCCGACTTCGGTCATGATGTCGCGCATCTCGCCGTGGATGCGTTCGACTTCCGAAAGACCCAGCTGGTGAATTTCCTCGGCCGTCATCTCGGTCGTGGTGTAGCCCGCCAGGAGGTGATCGTAGAATTCGGCGCCGTCCGGATGCTTCCAGATGCCGTCATCATTCGTGGCCGTCTGGGCCTGCTCCTCGAACAGGGCGATAACGCGCTCATAGGCTGGACCGACGACTTCGGTCAGCGCCGCTTCCGCCTCGCCGATGAGGCGCTCCGTTTCGGCTTCATCGAGCTCGAGCCCGGTGATCTTGCGGCGGATGTCCGCCATGACCGGACTGTCCTCGCCCTCGGAGAAAGGCGCGCCCGACGTCACGTTGCGGGCAGTCTGGATCATCGGCTCATAGGTCCAGAGCGGCGTATAGACGCCCATCTCGAAGGAGCGCCGGGAATTGGCGATGTTCTGGTCCATATAGTCGCCGAAATTGCGCAGGCGGCCGATATAAGCCTCGGCATCCTCGACGCTGTCGACGCGGTGATTGTTGATGAGGAAGGTCGGGGCCCGCATATGGGCACCGGAGCGTGGCGTGAAGGTATAGCCGTGATCTTCCCAGCGCCGGCCCGCGGCATCGCGTTCCGCATTGTATTCGAACAGGCGCCAGGAGAGCCGGGCACTCTCGTCGAGGGCGTCGAAATCGAAGTTCTCGCGCATATAGGCCAGGTCCGCCTGGCCCATCTCGAAGGTTTCCTGCTGGAATTCCGGCGAAACGTCGTCCCACTGGTCGTAGCTTGTCTTCATGCCGAGGAAAGTCTGCGCCATCGGCGAGCGGGCGACATTGCGCTGGAAAACGTCCTCGAACCAGGCGTTCAGGCGTTCGCTTTCGGTCTGTTCGGCCTGGGATGCGGTCTCGTTGACCACTGGTGCAGTATTGGCCGCATTGGCTGCGGCTTCATCAGCCGGCTCCGAGCACGCCGCGATCAGCGCGGCTGCGGACACGGTCAGTACCAGATGCTTCATCTTCATGGTGGTCATCCCCTTCTTACTCCTCCATCGCACCGCTGCCGGAACCGGCATCGGCACGCTTTTCCTGAACATACTCGTTCACCAATTCGGTGAGCACCGGCAAGGGCAGTGAACCGCTGGTCAGCACCACATCGTGGAATTCACCGTAGTCGAAGGCCTCGCCCAGCTCCTCCTGCGCAAAGTCGCGCAGTGCCCGGATGCGCATCTGGCCGGTCTTGTACGATGTCGCCTGACCCGGCCAGACGATATAGCGCTCGACTTCGCGGACCACTTCTTCCTCGGTGAAGGACGTGTTCTCCAGCAGGTAGTCGATCGCGTCCTGGCGGCTCCAGCGCATGGAATGAATGCCGGTGTCGACGACGAGGCGTCCGGCGCGCCAGAGTTCATAGGCGAGGCGGCCGAAGTCCTGATAGGGGTCGGTAAACAGGCCCATATCCTTGCCGAGGCTTTCAGCGTAGAGCGCCCAGCCTTCGCCGAAGGCGGAAAGATAGAGCTGACGCTGGAACATGGGCGCATCCTCGAGCTCCTGTGCGAGGGTGAGCTGGAAATGGTGCCCCGGAATGCCTTCGTGATAGGCCAGCGTTTCCATCTGGTAGATGGGCAGGTTCCGCATGTTCAGCGTATTGGCGTAGTAGATGCCGGGCCGCGAACCGTCGAGCGTTCCGGTATTGTAGAAGGCGGTCGGGGAGCCGGCTGCCCGATAGGGTTCGACTTCGCGTACCACCATCTCGCCAGCCGGCATGGTGTTGAAATAGTCAGGCAGAACCTCGCGGATGCGATCGAAGACCGCATTCACTTCCTCAATGTAGCGGGCGCGGCCCTCATCCGTACTGGGATAGTAGAACTGCTCGTCCGTTCTCATGAATTCGAAGAAGTCCTGCAGCGAGCCTTCGAAGCCGACCTCGGACATGATGCCGCGCATCTCCCCATGGATGCGCTCGATCTCGGCGAGACCGGTGGCATGGATTTCCTCCGCCGAGAGATCGGGCAGGGTGGTGAAGGTGGCGAGCTGACTCTGGTAATAGGCCTCGCCCCGCGGCAGCTTCCACGCCCCGTCGCGATCATCGGCCATTTCGGCGTGCCGTTCGAACATGGCGATGAGGGCTTCATAGGCAGGCCCGACCGAGGTCAGCATGGCTTGCGTGCCGCGCTCGATCAGATCGGCCTCCGCCGCATCATCGAGCTCCAGAGCTTCGACCTTGGCGGTGAAATCGGCGAGCAGAGGAGAGGCCGTCTCGCTGTCGTCGAATGGAGCGCCGGTGATGACGGCGCGCGTATTGCCGATCAGGTAGTCGAAAGCGAAACGCGGCGGGATGACGCCAGCCTCGGCCCGGGCGTCGGCCCGTTCGACAAGAATGTCGAAAACCGGTCCGGCACCGTTAAGTCGAGAGATGTAGGCTTCGGCATGGTCGGCATTCTCGACCCGGTGCTGGCCGATCAGCGTGGACGGCATGCCGGTATGGGGCCCGAACATCTGGGTGAATACGTAGGTCTGATCGCTGAAACCGTATTCGCGAATGCCTGCTTCCTGAAGGTATTCGAAGATGCGATAGGAAACGCGGGCATCGCTGTCGAGCGCATCATAGTCGAAGTTTTCGCGCAGATGGGCGAGCCGTTCGATGCGCCGCTGCTGGGCCGCCTCGAGTGCTTCGTCGCTGACATCGTCCCAGCGTCCATAGGCGTCCAGATCGTCGATCCGGCCCATCGCGGTCTGCTGCAGCGGCGACCGGGCAAGGTCGGCCTCGAACAGGGTTTCGAACCAGGCATAGAGGCGTTCGCTCTCGGATTGTTCGGCGGATGCAGTGTTGGCGCTGGTCTCGACGGAAGCCGGAGCGCCGGTATCCGGTGCCGTCGCCACGTCTTGCGGCTGCGAGCAGGCTGTGGCGAGTGCGAGGATCGAGGCCGCAAGCGGCAGGCGATAGGTCTTCAGCATGATGATCTCCCCATAGGATCCGGCGTCTCGATGAGCCGGCGATCGTGACGGCCTCCCGCCCTCATGATCGCTGTCGGGGCGGGCAGTTCAATGCCTGGCCCCGATAAAGCAGGCAGCCGCCACAGGCTGCGGCGGCTGCCCGATATTCGTTCGTGCGGCAGATTAGCCCGCCGGACAGCGTGA
The DNA here is from genome assembly GCF_056857855.1 of Maricaulis sp. B-26. Classification (NCBI taxonomy): domain Bacteria; kingdom Pseudomonadati; phylum Pseudomonadota; class Alphaproteobacteria; order Maricaulales; family Maricaulaceae; genus Maricaulis; species Maricaulis sp. B-26. Next base: position 78,203 of record NZ_JBSXNX010000027.1, on the reverse strand, counting down.
CTGTCAATCGACGGCGCTGCCCGGTGACGGCCTAGCCTGCCTGCTTTTCGGCGATCCACGCATTCACCAGCTCTTCGAGCAGGGTGAGCGGGATCGACCCGTTGGTCAGAACGACATCGTGGAACTCGCCCCAGTCGAAATCGTCGCCGAGTTCGTCCATGGCGCGCTGGCGCAGTTCCAGAATGGTCAGCATGCCGACCTTGTAGGACACGGCCTGGCCGGGCCAGACCATGTAGCGGCGCACTTCGTTCTCGATATCGCCTTCCGGCATCGGCGTGTTCGCGATCATGTAGTCGATGGCGTCCTGCTCGCTCCATTGCATGGCGTGGATGCCGGTATCCACGACCAGGCGCGCGGCGCGGAAGACCTCATAGGAGAGGCGGCCGAAATCCTGGTAGGGGTCGGTGAAGAAGCCCATGTCCTTGCCGAGGTTCTCGGCGTAGAGGCCCCAGCCTTCCGAGAAGGCGGAATAGCCGGCCAGACGCTGGAACATGGGGGCGTTTTCGAGCTCCTGCGCCAGGGCAAGCTGGAAGTGATGGCCCGGCGCGCCCTCATGATAGGACAGCGTTTCCATCAGATAGGTCGGGTTGTCCCGCATATTGGCCAGGTTCACGTAGTAGGCCCCCGGACGCGTACCGTCGAGCGAGCCGCTCTCGTAGAAGGCGCCGGTGGCCGTATCGATGCGGTACTCCTCGACCGCGCGAACTTCCAGATCGGCGCGCGGGAGCGTGTCGAAATAGTCCGGAGCGGCTTCCATGAGCGCATCGACGAAGGCAGTTGCCTGGTCGAGATACTGCTGACGGCCTTCCTCGGTGTCGGGCAGGTAGAACTGATCGTCCGTACGCATGAATTCGAAGAATTCGGCCAGCGTTCCCTCGAAACCGACCTGCGCCATGATATCGCGCATCTCGCCGTGAATGCGCTCGACCTCGTCGAGGCCGGTCTGGTGGATGTCGGCGGCGGAAAGGTCGGTGCGGGTCGTGTAATTGTCGAGCTGGCTGCGATAGAAGGCCTCCCCCTCCGGCAGCGCCCAGGCGCCTTGATTGCGGCCTTCCGTCATCTCGCCATGGCGCTGCATGGTCTCGATGAGGTTTTCATAGGCCGGGCCGACACTCTGGGTCAGGGCGGCGACGGCGCGTTCGATCAGCGCATCCTTCTGGGCCTGTTCGATGTCGAGTGCTTCGACCTTGCCGCGGAAATCGGCGAGCAGGGGCGAATCCTCGCCGCTGTCGTCGAAGGGCGCCCCGGTGATGAAGCGCGACGCGGCGGTGACGACGATCGGATAGGCGAATGCCGGGGCAAGCACGCCGGCCTCGGCACGCTCGTCGGCCTGGGCGGTCTGCACGCGCAGAACGTCGCCCATGCCTTCCAGCCGGCTGATATAGGCTTCGGCGTGGTCGACATTATCGACGCGGTGATAGCCGATCAGCGTGGTTGCCAGCTGGGTGTGCGGGCCGAAGAACTGGGTGAAGATATAGCCGTGATCCCAGAACTCGGACTGCTGGGAATTATTGGTCTCGATGAATTCCGCAAACCGGTAGCTGACCTGCGCATCCGGCGTCAGTTCGTCATAGTCGAAGTTTTCGCGCATGTAGCGCAGGCGCTCGGCGCCGCGCTGCAGACTGGCACGGAAGGCCTCTTCGGACGGATCGTTCCACTGGCCGTAGGCTTCCAGATCGTCGAGCATGCCGAGATAGGTCTTGAAGACCGGGGAGAATTCGAGCTCGCGCTGGAACTCTTCCTGGAACCAGGCATAGAGGCGCTCGGTTTCGGTCTGTTCGGCAGAAGCGGCTTCTGCGGCGGCCGGTGCCGGATCGGCCTGGGCGAAGGCCGCGCCCGGTGCCCAGGCAGCTGCGAAAGCGAGCGAGCTCGCGCCGATCAGAAGTTTGCGCAATCGCATGTCGGGTGCCTCCCCACGTTTACCAGAATTGACTCTTTCTTAACGGCGAGCGGGCATTCGTAAACATAATTAACCGTAAGCTCGATTCCCTCCGCCCAGCCGAGGTGAGACCCGTGACCGGACCTGAAGTCCTCGATTTTGCACGCCAGGCGATCTGGCTGATGCTGGCCATGGCCTCCCCGATCATGATCGTGGGGCTGGCGGTCGGCGTGACCATCGCGCTGTTCCAGGCCCTGACGCAGGTTCAGGAGATGACGCTCGTCTTCGTGCCGAAGATCATCGCCATTTTCATCGCGCTGCTGCTTTTCCTGCCGCTCATGGGCGGGCTGATGGCCGGGTTCATGACGGTCATTTTCGACCGCATCGCCAATCCCTGATGCCGGACCTTCCCGCCCTCGTCTATGCGGCCGGTCTGGTCTTCGCGCGGATCGGTGCGATCCTGATGCTGATGCCGGGTTTCGGCGAACCGAGCATACCGGTGCGTATCCGCCTGGCGTTCGCGCTGCTCGTTTCGCTTATCATGGGGCCCATCATCGCACCGCAACTGCCCGCCATGCCGGCCGAGCCTTTGCCGATGGCCGGTACGGTCATGGCCGAGGTCATCACCGGGCTGATGATCGGCGCGGTGGCGCGCATCTTCCTTTCGGTCGCGGCGGTCGCGGGACAGGTGATCGGCATGCAGAGCGGTCTTGCCATGGCCCAGAGTTTCGACCCGTCGCAAGGCCAGCAGGGCGCGCTCATCGCGACCTTCCTGAACCTGGTTTTCATGGTGCTGCTCTTCGCCACGAACACGCATCATCTCCTGCTGCAGATGATGGCGAATTCCTATCAGGTCTTCCCGGCGGGCGGCCTTCCGGACATGTCAGATGCGGCCCAGTGGGCCCTCAACGCTTTCATCGATTCTTTCCGAATCGGCGTACAGCTGGCAGCACCGCTGATCGTGTTCGGGCTGATTTTCTATCTGGCGCTCGGCGTGCTGTCGCGGCTCATGCCGCAAGCCCAGATCTTCTTTATCGCCATGCCCTCGAATATCATGGTGGGGCTGTTCATTCTGGCCATCGCGCTCGGCGCGATGAGCGCGGTCTGGCTGGAACGCATGCAGCGTTTCGCCGTCGATCTGGTTTAGCGAGCTAGGATATGGCCGAAGGCGACGACGACAGCCAGAAAACGGAAGAACCGACACAGCGGCGGCTCGAAGACGCACGCAAGAAAGGCGATGTCGCCAAATCCCAGGAAATCCCGGGCTGGTTCGTGCTCGCCTCGGGGCTGGTCCTGATCGGTTTCATGCTGCCCGGCATGGCCCGGCGGCTGGCCTCGACCATGCAGGTCTTCTTCGCGGAGGCGCACAGTTTCTCCGTCGAGCCCCAGGTCATGCTGGCGACCATGCAGGAAACCGCCTGGCAGGTGACGATGATCGTCGGCTTTCCCATTCTTCTGCTTGCGATCGCCGGCTTTGCGGGACATTACGTCCAGCAGGGTTTCCTGTTCACGACCGAGAAGATCCAGCCGAAGCTTTCCAAGCTCAATCCGATCGAGGGGTTCAAGCGGAATTTCGGGCCCCAGGGCCTCGCCAACTTCCTCAAGGGCGTGGGCAAGATGGCGCTGGTGGCACTGGCGGCATTCGTGGTCATCTATCCCAAGCGCGAGATACTCGCCGGACTGCCGGCGCTGGATATCGCGTCCGTTCTGGGCATTGTGCGTCAGTCTGCGATCGAGCTGATGCTGGCGGCACTGACTGTCTATGCCATCATTGCCGGGCTCGACTATCTCTTCCAGCGCCAGAGCTTCATGAAGCGAAACCGCATGTCGCGGCGCGAGATCAAGGACGAGCTCAAACAGTCCGAGGGCGACCCGCATATCCGGGCCAAGCTGCGCCAGTTGCGTCAGGAGCGCGCCCAGCGCCGCATGATGACGCAAGTTCCCGATGCGGCCGTCGTCATCACAAACCCGACCCACTACGCCATCGCGCTGAAGTACGAACAGGGCACGACGCCGGCGCCGATCTGCGTGGCCAAGGGCGTCGACGCGGTGGCGCTGCGCATTCGCGAAGTCGCCGAGGAGCACGGTATCCCGATCGTCGAGGACCCGCCGCTGGCCCGGGCGCTGCACGCGACGGCCGATCTCGATGCCGAAATTCCGGTCGACCACTTCCAGGCAGTCGCCAAGGTGATCGGCTATGTTCTCTCGCTCGCGCAGGGACGACGCGCACAATACCGTCCGAGCGAGTAAGCTTTTCCCATCCGTATTGATTCGCGCCGGAGCCGCCGCATGGCCGACACATCGCTTCCCGATCCCGACGACCGCAAACCGCTCTGGGAGAAACCGTTCGGACGCGTGGCCTTCTGGGTGAGCGGCGTCATCGCCGTGATCGCGGCCATCGCAGCCTTGCTGGCTGCGGGCCAGGATGGCGGACAGGGCTTCATCTATCTATCGGGCCTCGCGGCGGTGAGCTTCCTGGTGCTCTACGCGATCGCGGCCGGGGAAACGGCGGGCCGCAATCTGCGGGCCCGGATCTCGCGCGAGCAGATACCCACGCCCGCGACATTGGCCTTCCGGGCCATCGAAGCCTTTCCGGATCCGGTCCTGATCACCGACCAGAGGGGCGCACCGCGCTGGGCCAACAACGCCTATCGCGAACTGGCGGAGCGCATCGGTGGTGTCGGTCAGACGTTCGGACTGCCCACCATCGATCGCATCTGGGGAAGCTCCGGGGGCGGCGACGGGACCGTCTACCGGCTCGCGCGCGCTGCGGCGCGCGGCGAGGGCGCCTGCGAACTCCTGCCGCCGCTGGAACTCGGCGATGGCGAAATCCTGCGCTTTCAGCTCGAGGCTGCGCCGCAGGACGGCAAGCTCGTTCTCTGGCGGCTGTCGTCCAATCTCGGCGTTGCGAGCGAGCCCGGCGGCGCGGGCGCTGACTGGGCGCGCCACGCGCCCGTCGGCCTGTTCACGCTGAGCGTGGAAGGCGAAATCCTCGGTAGCAACCAGACATTCCGCGACTGGCTCGGCCTGCCGGAAGGCGATTATTTTCCGCCGTTGCGCGACGTGCTCGCCGGCGATGGCGCCAATGCGGTTCTGTTGACCCGCGGCGGTGACGGGATTGCCCGCGTCGATGCACGCATGCGTGCGCTCGACGGTGCGGAGGCGCCGGTCGCGCTCGCCGTGGACTGGGACGGGTCGGAACCGCCGGTCGGACGCGTGGTGATCTACGGGCTCTCCGCCACCGGTGCGCCGCCCAGCGTCGGCAGCCGGGCCGATAGCGGCTCTGCCGTCGGTGCCGCGATGGACGACATGTTCGGCAATTCGCCCTTCGGCGTCGTGCGTCTCGACGGGGCGGACCCGGAAACCGCGATCGTTGAGGACGTCAATCCGGCCCTGGTCCAGCTGACCGGCGGCAAGGCCATACCGGGCGTCACCTTCAAGGAATTGTTCAACTGGGACGACGGCCGCTCCCCGACCGACGCCTTCGCACCGGCCATGGCCGGCAGCGGAGAGCCAGCGGAAGCGCGTCTGGCGACCGAGAAGACGACCTATGTCCACCTGGCCTTCTCGCCGGCCCGCGGCGGCAAGCGCGTCGCCTATGTGATCGACATCACCGGCTGGAAGGAGCTGGAGCGTCAGGTCAGCCAGTCCAACAAGATGCAGGCCGTCGGCCAGCTGGCGGGGGGCGTCGCGCACGACTTCAACAATCTGCTCACCGCGGTTCGCCTGAATTGCGACGAGCTGCTCAATCGTCACCCGGTCGGCGATCCGGACTATTCCGAGCTGCAGTCCATCAACCAGACCGTCGCCCGTGCGGCGGGCCTCGTGCGCAAGCTCCTGGCCTTCTCGCGCAAGCAGACCTTCCGCATGGAAACGCTTGATGTAGGCGATCTGCTTTCGGACGTCTCGGTCCTGCTGCGCCAGATCGTCGAGGAGACCGTGCGGCTGGACATCGTGCACGGTCGCGAACTTCCCCTGATCAAGGCCGACAAGGGCCAGCTCGAAACCGCGATCATCAATCTCGCAGCCAATGCGCGCGACGCCATGCGCGACCAGGGCGGCGGCGCCCTGACCATCCGCACGCGCCGCGTCAGCGACGAGGTGGTCCGCAATGCGGGTGCGCCGAACGTCCGCGAGGGCGACTGGCTGGCCGTCGAAGTGGCCGATGAAGGTCACGGCATTGACGCAGCGACGCTGGAGAAGATTTTCGAACCTTTCTTCACGACCAAGGAGGCCGGCAAGGGTACGGGGCTCGGCCTCGCCACGGTCTACGGCATCGTCAAACAGTCCGGCGGTTTTCTTTTCGCGGACAGCGAAGTGGGCAAGGGCACGACGTTCACCATCTATCTGCCGGGGCATGAGCCGACCGAGGAGGAAGCGGTCGAGATGCGCGAGGAAGAGGTCGCCAAGACCGTCGAAAAAGCGCCCGAGGACCTGTCCGGCCGGGGACGGATACTGCTCGTCGAGGACGAGGATGCGGTGCGCAATATCGCGGCCAAGACGCTGGCCAAGCGCGGCTATGACGTGGTCGAGGCAGAGGATGGCGAGGAAGCCTACGAAATCCTCGAGGACGACGAGGAAGGCTTCGACCTGCTGATCTCCGACGTCGTGATGCCGGGGCTGGACGGGCCAGGCCTGCTCGAAAAGGCGCGCGACATGCTGGCGGATACGCGCGTGGTCTTCATCTCCGGCTATGCCGCGGAACAATTCTCCAAGACGCTCTCCGATGAAGCCGACGTCTCCTTCCTGCCCAAACCCTTCACGCTCACCCAGCTGGCGGAGAAGGTGAAGGAGGAACTGGGCGGAAAGGGCGGCTAGTCGCCTTTGCCCTTGCGGGCCTGACTTGCTGGGCCGGACCTGCTTTCAAGCGTGTACCGTGCGAGCAGCATCACGCTGGCGGCCTCGACAAGGAACAGGTAATGGCCCCAATGGTCGGAGTAGGTCGGTGAGTTCATGACGCTGACCGCGACCAGGCCGCCATGCATGATGAAGAATCCGGCCACGAAGGCGAGGGCGGCTTCCGGGTGTCGCCGGAAACGGAGCGCGAAGTAGATCATGGGCGGCAAAAGCAGGAAGGGCAGGGTGACCTGGAAGGCGGTCACGCTGTCCAGAATTCCATGGACGGCTGGCCAGATCTGCAGCAACTGACCGGGCGCCGTCCAGAATAGGAGCGCGAGCAGGCCGCGACCTGTCAGGTCCGCCACCATGATCCACATCAGGACGTCCAGCACTCGCAGACTGCGTCGCACGCACCTTCTCCCGAATCATCACCCTCGCAGTTTAGAAGCCTGACGCCTTGTTGCAGTCGTTCAAGTGGGGCGCGCTTGGGAGCCAGGCAGTGCCTGGCGGATTTTGCCTGCCACAGAGCGCCTGCACTCCATCCCTTGCAGGCCGAACCGCCTTCGGCCAGATTGACCATTACAGTTTTGTCATAAGTGGAAAGCGAGGGGGCGCAATCCATGGCGTTGGGGAAGTACGAAGTTCAGCCGCTATTCGTGGAGCCGATTTTCCGGGCGGATATCGGCCATGCGATCTCGGACGCGCAGGTCGAGTTCATCAAGCGTCTGCCGATGAACCAGAACAAGACCAATCAGATCTCGGACAATCTCTACATTTTCGAGGAACCCGAGCTGAAGAGCATCAAGGACGCCGTCCAGGAAGTCCTGGACGTCTATGCCAACGAGGTGATGGGGATTTCCCAGCAGCTCTATGTCACGCAGTCCTGGTCGCTGATCAATCGTCCGAATTTCGGAATGCACGGGCATTCCCACTCGAATTCGATCATCTCCGGTTCGCTTTATTTCACTGATCTGCCCAACCCGCCGGGGAATATGATCTTCGACCGGCACCGCGAGTACCAGCAGCTTGACCTGCGGCCCGAGCGCGACAAGACGAATATCTATAACGCGCCAATGAATGCGGTGACGCCGAAGAAGAACGAGATACTGCTCTTCGCGTCGAGCCTGCAGCATCTGGTGGAGGTGAATTCGGCCGCAGATCCGCGCCATTCCATCGCCTTCAACACGTTCGTGCGCGGCAAGCTGGGCAATTTCCGGGACGTGTCGGAACTGACGCTCGGCTAGACCGGACCGGGATTGTCCGCATCATCCGCCGCCAGATCCCACCGGATCCGGTGGCAGCGGGCCTGTTCCTGCAGCTCGATCGCACTGCGCGCCTTGGAGAAGCCGCCGCGGCAGGCACGCTCGCCATGTCCCGTCGCCTGGACAAGGGCGAGGAGAGAGGCGGCGGCAAGACCTGCAGTGATGAGCGTGCGGTTCATGGAGTGCGGCGTCCTCGGAGCAGCTGAAGCAATCGGCACGGCCACGGCAAGGCGCGAGTGCCGACAGAGGCCAGACTGCCGCACAAAGCTTGCGATATTGCTGAATGACAGACCGTCCCGGCGCCCCGGCGGGCTCATAAATCATTTATGAGCTGATGCCGGAGAGCGGTCTTCTCCTACGCGACGGTGCCGACTCGGCGCACAATCCCAGACTGGCACCGGCGGCGATGAGGGGGTGGCGTGCCCGTCCATGCGACTGCGGGCGTACCTTCGGCGGACGGTCCGGTACATGCGGCTCGTTCCTGCGACCGCACGGGCTCGCCGCGTTAACCATGGTCATTTCGGATTGGCCTTGTGTCACAGGGATGTGCGCGCAACGTTCCGTTTTGTTAACCATGAAATGTTCCGCTTGTGTTCCCGGAACAAAACTGGTACGCCTTGCATCAGTTGCCCGGACCTGAGGGGCGTGAAATAAGGGATACAGGCTATGAGCAAGGGCGCGATTCGACTCGTGAAAGACGACAAGAACATGGACAAGCAGAAGGCCATCGAGGCCGCTCTGAGCCAGATCGACAAGGCATTCGGCAAGGGCTCCGTGATGAAGCTCGGCGACCGGCCGAATAGCGACATCGAGTCGGTGTCCACCGGTTCGCTGGGGCTGGATATCGCTCTGGGTATCGGCGGCTTGCCGAAGGGCCGTATCATCGAGATCTACGGACCGGAAAGCTCGGGCAAGACGACGCTGGCCCTGCACACGGTCGCCGAGGCTCAGAAGGCTGGCGGCGTGGCGGCTTTCGTCGACGCGGAACATGCGCTCGACCCGGTCTATGCCGGAAAGCTTGGCGTCGATGTGGGTGAGCTGCTCGTCTCGCAGCCCGATGCCGGCGAGCAGGCGCTCGAGATCGCGGACACGCTGGTCCGCTCCGGCGCGGTCGACATTCTGGTCATCGACTCCGTTGCGGCCCTCACGCCGCGGGCCGAACTGGAAGGCGAGATGGGCGACAGCCTGCCGGGCCTGCAGGCCCGCCTGATGAGCCAGGCGCTGCGCAAGCTGACCGGCTCTATCTCCAAGTCGAACTGCCTGGTGATCTTCATCAACCAGATCCGCATGAAGATCGGCGTGATGTTCGGATCTCCGGAGACCACGACGGGCGGTAATGCGCTGAAATTCTACTCCTCGGTCCGTCTCGATATCCGCCGTATCGGGGCACTGAAGAATCGCGACGAGGTGATCGGTAACCAGACCCGCGTGAAAGTCGTGAAGAACAAGGTCGCGCCGCCCTTCCGCGAAGTCGAGTTCGACATTCTTTACGGCGAGGGCATCTCCAAGATGGGCGAGCTGCTCGATCTCGGCGTCAAGGGCGATGTGATCGAGAAGTCCGGATCCTGGTATTCCTACAACTCCGAACGGATCGGGCAGGGGCGTGAAAACGCTCGGAAATTCCTGCTCGAGAACCCGGATATCTCGGATGAGATCGAACGCAAGGTGCGCGCCAATGCCGGTCTGATCGCCGATGAAATGCTCACCGGTCCCGATCTCGCGGGCGATGAGGAAGAAGTCGCCGCCAGCTGATCCGGCAACCTCCGGACGCCCTGGACTGGCGCTGCCGGTGCAAGGAAACGCAGCTATATTGCAAACGGGTGCTTGGCTAGGCCGGGCACCCGTTTCTATATGGGGTAGACAGATGAACAGGCGTTGCGGCCCCTGCGGCCGGACGCATCACACCAGCCGACGGATTTGGGATTCATGGCCAGCCTGCGCGACATCCGTGCCACCTTTCTCGACTACTTCGCCCGCAATGGACACGAAGTGGTCCAGTCGGCACCGCTCGTTCCCCAGGACGACCCGACCCTGCTCTTCGTGAATGCGGGCATGGTCCCGTTCAAAAACGTCTTCACAGGCAAGGAACATCGCGAGATTCCGCGGGCCACCTCTTCGCAGAAATGCGTGCGGGCCGGGGGAAAGCACAATGATCTCGACAATGTCGGCTATACGGCGCGTCACCACACATTCTTCGAGATGCTCGGGAATTTCTCCTTCGGGGATTATTTCAAGGAACAGGCGATCGAGCATGCCTGGCAACTCGTGACGAAGGAATTCGCCCTGCCCGAGGACAAGCTCCTTGTGACCGTCTTTTCCGAGGATGACGAGGCGCGGGCGCTCTGGCGCAAGATCGCCGGCATCAGCGACGACCGCATTATCGGCATTTCGACCTCGGACAATTTCTGGTCCATGGGCGATACCGGCCCCTGCGGCCCCTGTTCCGAAATCTTCTTCGATCATGGCCCGGATATTCCCGGCGGCCCGCCCGGCTCGCCGGATGAGGACGGCGACCGTTTCATCGAGATCTGGAACCTGGTCTTCATGCAGTACGAGCAGCTCGCGCCGGACAACCGGATCGATCTGCCCAAGCCCTCGATCGATACCGGCATGGGCCTGGAGCGCATCGCAGCGATCCTGCAGGGAAAGCACAATAATTACGATGTCGATCTCTTCGCCAATCTCATCCGGGCCGGCGAGGACGTACTCGGTGTGAAGGCCGAGGGCGATACGCTTGCCTCGCACCGCGTCATTGCCGACCATCTGCGCTCGACCTGTTTCATGATGGCGGACGGGGTGATGCCCTCCAATGAAGGCCGGGGCTATGTGCTGCGCCGCATAATGCGCCGTGCCATGCGCCATGCGCACCTGCTCGGCGCGAGCGAGCCGGTGATGTGGAAACTGGTGCAGGCGCTGAAGACCGAGATGGGAGATGCTTATCCCGAACTCGGCCGCGCCGAGGCTCTGCTCGAGGAAACGCTGCGGGTCGAGGAGGAGCGCTTCCAGCGCACGCTCGGCCGCGGCCTCGGCCTGCTCGAGGAAGCGACAGCGGACCTTGGCGAGGGCGATGCCCTGTCCGGCGAGACCGCCTTCAAGCTCTACGATACCTATGGCTTCCCGCTCGATCTCACCCAGGATGCGCTGCGCGCCAAGGGTATGACGGTCGACGAGAGCGGCTTCGACGCGGCCATGGAGAAACAGCGCGCCGGTGCGCGGGCCGCGAAGTTCTCGTCCGGTCAGGTGGCGCCGGATGCGGTCTGGTTCTCCATTCACGACAAGGTCGGTGCGACAGAATTCCTTGGCTATGACGGCACGAAAGGCGACGGCAAGCTGGTCGCCATCGTGGCTGATGCGACCGAGGCCAAGGCGATCGGCACCGGCCAGCAGGGCGAGCTCGTCTTCGACCGAACGCCCTTCTACGGCGAAAGTGGCGGCCAGTGCGGCGATACCGGCCTGATCACTTTCGAGAATGGCGCCGTCTTCCGTGTCGAGGATACGCAGAAGCGCGGCGGCGACATGCATGTCCATATGGGCGTGATGGAGCATGGCGAGGTGACGCTCGGCGATGCGGCGACGCTGGACGTCGCGGCGGAGCGCCGGACCTCGACCAAGGCCAATCACTCGGCCACCCACCTGGTTCATGCGGCGCTGCGCGATGTGCTCGGCCCGCACGTAACCCAGAAGGGCTCCTATGTCGGCCCCGACCGGCTGCGTTTCGACTTCAGCCACAACACGTCGCTGAGCACCGAGGACATTGCGAAGATCGAGGCCCAGGTGAACGCTGTCATCCGGCAGAACGCTCCGGTCGTCACGCGCGAGATGAGCCCGGAGGCCGCCATCGAGGCGGGGGCGCTCGCGCTCTTCGGCGAGAAGTATGGCGACAGCGTTCGCGTGCTCTCCATGGGACGAGACCTGGCCGATGGCGACAAGACCTATTCGGTCGAGCTGTGTGGCGGCACCCATGTCGCGCGCACGGGCGATATCGCGCTCTTCAAGATCGTGTCCGAGAGTGCCGTTTCCTCCGGCGTGCGCCGGATCGAGGCGATGACCGGCGAGGGCGCGCGCCGGTACATGGAAGAGCAGATCGGTTATGGCCGCGCCGCGGCCGATGCGTTGAAAATTTCCCCGCCCGATCTCGCCGACCGCGTGAGGGCGCTGATGGACGAGCGCAAGAAGCTCGACCGTCAGCTTGCCGAGGCCAAGAAGCAGCTCGCCATGGGCGGCGGCGCCGGTGCCGCGCCGGCGGGACCGGAGACGGTCAATGGCGTGAGCTTCATCGGCCGCGTCGTCGAGGGCGTGGGCGGCAAGGATCTGCGCGGTCTGATCGACGAGGCCAAATCCCAGATGGGTTCCGGCGTGGCGGCCTTTATCGGCGTCAATGACGGCAAGGCGGCGCTCGCCGTGGGCGTCACCGACGATCTCAAGGACAGCTATAGCGCGGTCGAACTCGTTCGTGCGGGCTCCGCAGCCGTAGGCGGCAAGGGCGGTGGCGGACGTCCCGACTTCGCCCAGGCTGGCGGACCGGACGGCGCCAAGGCTGATGCCGGTCTCGCGGCCATCCGCGAGGCGCTCGCTGGCTGATGGCCCGTTCGCGCAAACCGGCCGGGTCCGATATCCAGCTGACGGGCGACAAGGCGGCCGGGCGCGAGATTGCGGCCATCCGGGCGCGCTTCAACGAGGCCATCGGATCGCGCGATATCGACGCCATTGCCGAGGCGCTGGCCGAGAATTGCTGGCTGGTGCCCGGCGACGAGGCGGATCCGATCTGCGGCCGCGAGGCCCAGCTGGACGCGTGGTCGTCCATCTTCGGTCAGTCCGATGACGCCAGCTATACCCGATCGCCGCAGCGTATCGAGATCAGCGAGGATGGCGGCCTGGCCGCCGAAACCGGACGCTGGCGCGGTGGCTGGACGTCGGAAGGCTTCGAGATCCGCTATACCGGCCGCTATTTCGCCAAATGGCGCTTCGACGGCGCCGCCTGGCGCATAGAGAGCGAGACCTTCGTGACACTCAAGCGCGCGGGCGGCCCTGTTTAGCGCAGCCGCGTCTGTCACAAATTGCGAGCGAGAAACGTCTGACTCCCGAACAAGCAAGGGAGTTCCCGATGATGTCTCGCAGTCTACTCTATATCGGCGCCGCCTATTATCTCGTGATCGGCGTGAGCATGCTGAGCGGTCCGGTCGACTGGTTTCAGGGCACGCCGGGCGTTGCCGAGACCGGCGGCTATAACGGGCATTTCATCATCGATATCGCCTTCGCCTTTCTGGTCTCCGGAGCGGCGATCGGTGCGGGCGTCTGGCTGCGCCAGCGCAGCCTGATCCTGGCCGGGCTGGGCTGGCCTGTCCTGCACGGCGCGTTTCATGTCGCCGGCCTCGTCCAGCACGGAGCCGTGTCCACCCTGGCCTGGTGGACCGATGCCGGCGGGGTGATCCTGCCCGCCATGATCCTCCTCGTGGCTGCCATCAATACGCCGATGCGCGGGTTGGGCGCGGGCATGGCCCGTCTTCTCCATGCGGGGCTGCAACGGTTCGAGGCGCAATGGTCCTACGATGCGACATACCAGCACCGGCTGCTCGATCTGGTACCGGATTCGGCACGCTTCCTGATGGCGCTGCAGGCTATCGCTCAGGCCAGCCGTGAGGCGCCCGCCCCGCTGCGCCATGGTGCGGCGCTTGCTGCGAGCCTGCATGAAGATTGCGGCCCCTGCGCCCAGCTCACGCTCGACATGATGCGGGCAGACGGTGCTGAGCCAGACGAAATGCGTGCGCTTCTTCGGCGTGATTTCGAGGCGGCGCACCCGCTGTCGGAGCTCGGCTTTCGCTTCGTGGAAGCTGTGCTGGCCGGTGATGTCGAGGCCGACACGCTGCGCGAGGCGATTATCGACCGGTGCGGCGAGGCCAGCCTTGCCACGATCAGCCTGACCGTCACCGTGTCGCGGACATATCCCGCTCTGAAGAAGCTGATGGGGTACGGCTCTGTCTGCCGGCGGCTTGACGTGGACGGGCAAAGCGAAACAGTCAACGCCGTATGATGACACCCGACCCGGCACTGACGGCCTTCCAGGCCGAACGCCCGCGCCTCGTCGCCATCGCTTACCGCATGCTCGGCGAGCGCATGGCGGCCGAGGATGTGGTCCAGGACGTCTGGCTGCGCTGGGAGGCGGCCGATCCCGGCCGGGTCGACAATCCCCAAGCCTGGCTGACTTCCGCGACGACGCGGCTCGCGATCGACGAGTTGAGGAAAATGCGGGTCCGGCGCAAAGCCTATACCGGTCCCTGGCTGCCCGAACCCTGGCTGGATGACCCGGCGGGCGATCTGGTCGCTCGGGTCGAGACGGCCCAGCAGGCCGAGCTGGCTCTCCTCTGGGCGATGGAGTGCCTGACGCCGGACGAGCGCGCCGCCTTTATCCTCCGTGAAGCGTTCGATATCGGATATGGCGAGCTGGGGCGAATACTCGGCCGGTCGCAGGCCGCGTGCCGCCAGCTCGTTTCGCGGGCACGCCGCAAGACGCAGGCCGGTCCGGCCCGTCCGGACAGCGCCCCGGAAGCGATCATGGCGTTGATGTCACAAATGATGACCGCCTATGCGAAGGGCGATCTGGCCGAAATCGCGGAACTCCTCGCCCAGGATGTCGTCGCCGTCAGCGATGGCGGCGGGCGGGCACGCGCGGCATTGCGGCCGCTACTCGGAGCGGCGGAGACCGCCCAGGTCATGCACGCGCTCGCGACCCGCAAGCCGCCGCATCGCAAGCCGGACCTGGTCTGGGTCAATGGCCGCCCGGCCATCGCCATTCTCGACGGCAGCGAGGCGGATTTCCTGATGACGGTCACGCCGTCTAACGGGGATTCGAGCCGGATCGGCTGGATCTATGTGATGCGAAATCCGGACAAGCTGCCCGCGACGCTGAGCCGTCCGGTCTGATCCCGTGAGTCTCGGCCAAGAAAAAGGCGGAGCCGCCGGCTCCGCCTTTTCGTGTTCGCTGCGTGGCGAGGGGGCCTTAACTGGCCATCGCCTTCTGGAAGTTTTCGTCGACCTTGTCGAGGAAGCCTTCCGTGGACAGCCAGCCTTGCTGGTCGCCGACCAGGAGGGCGAGGTCCTTGGTCATATAGCCGTTCTCGACGGTCTTGATGATCGTCTCTTCGAGCTTCTTGGAGAAGGCCATCAGATCGTCGTTTCCGTCCATACGGCCGCGGTGATAGAGACCCTGCGTCCAGGCGAAGATGGATGCGATCGAGTTGGTCGATGTCTGCTCGCCGCGCTCGTGCTGGCGGTAGTGACGGGTGACGGTGCCGTGGGCAGCTTCCGCTTCGACCGTCTTGCCGTCCGGGGACATCAGGACCGACGTCATCAGGCCGAGCGAGCCGAAGCCCTGGGCCACGGTGTCGGACTGCACGTCGCCGTCATAGTTCTTGCAGGCCCAGACGAAGCCGCCGGACCATTTCATGGCGGCTGCGACCATATCGTCGATCAGGCGGTGCTCGTAGGAGATGCCCTTGGACTGGAAGGCGTCCTTGAACTCGGCGTCGAAGACTTCCTGGAACAGGTCCTTGAAGCGGCCGTCATAGGCTTTGAGGATCGTGTTCTTGGTGGACAGGTAGACCGGCCAGCCGCGCTGCAGGCCGTAATTGAACGAGGCGCGCGCGAAGTCGCGGATCGACTCGTCCAGATTGTACATGCCCATGGCGACGCCTGAGCTCGGGAAGTCGTAGACTTCGCGCTCGATCGGCTCGCCGCCGCCTTCCGGCACGAAAGTCATGGTCAGCTTGCCCGGACCCGGAACGAGGAAATCGGTGGCACGATACTGGTCGCCGAAGGCGTGACGGCCGATGACCATCGGCTTCTGCCAGCCCGGAACCAGGCGCGGAACGTTGGAGATCACGATCGGCTCGCGGAAGACGACGCCGCCGAGAATGTTGCGGATGGTGCCGTTCGGCGAACGCCACATCTTCTTGAGACCGAATTCCTCGACGCGGGCCTCGTCCGGCGTGATGGTGGCGCATTTGACGCCGACGCCGTGCTTCTTGATCGCGTTGGCGGCATCGATCGTGATCTGATCGTCCGTCTCATCGCGCTTCTGGACCGAGAGGTCGTAGTATTCCAGATCAATATCGAGATAGGGCAGGATCAGCTTGTCCTTGATCATCTGCCAGATGATGCGGGTCATCTCATCGCCGTCGAGTTCGACGACCGGGGTATCGACTTTGATCTTCGCCATGGTGTTCTACTTTCTTTTCGGACGTACGTGAGACGCGCTAGGACAGCGCGGACGTGAAATTCGCGCGCTCTCTAGCATCGGTGCGCGCCAAGGTGAAGGCCCGGTTCCATGACCCAAAAACCCGGTACGCCCGCTTTTGTGCTGATGAACCCGCAGCTGGGCGAGAATATCGGCGCTGCCTGCCGTGTGATGGGCAATTTCGGATTGCCGGACCTCGTCGTCGTCGATCCGCGCGACGGCTGGCCCAACGACAAGGCGATCACCATGGCGGCAGGCTCGCCCGTGCTCGACAATGCCCGCGTCGAATACCGCATGTCCGATGCGATCCACGACTTCTCGCGGATCTATGCGACCACAGCCCGGCCCCGCGGTATGGAAAAGCCGGTCCTCACCGCCCGCGAGGCTGTCGCCGAGATGCGCGCCGCCATCGGTGCCGGCGAGCGGGTCGGCGTTCTCTTCGGTGGCGAGAAGTCCGGCCTGCCCAATGAGGCGGTCGCCATGGCGGATGCCATCATTACCCTGCCGGTCGACCGCTCCTTCTCCTCGCTCAATCTTGCCCAGGCCGTCGCCGTGATCGCGTATGAATGGCAGGCGGAAGAGGGCGCCCCGGTCGAGTTCGAGCCGGTTTCCGATATCGCCAAGCGCGAGGACCTGGAGCGCATGTTCGAGCATTTCGAATACGAGCTCGAGCGCGCCGGCTTCTTCTATCCGCCGTCCAAGACGCCGCTCATGATCCAGAATCTGCGCAATGCCTTCATTCGCGGCCGCTGGACCGAACAGGAAGTCCGCACCTTCCGCGGTGCCGTCAAGGCGCTGGCGCTCGGCCGCGGCAAGGCCCGTGTGGTGCGGGAGGACTGAGGCGGGCTGCTGCGCTAGTCGTCGGTCCAGCAAACGCCGCGGCTATAGCGATTGATCAGCTGGTTCGTCTCTTGGTGCAGAATATTGCTCGCTTCCCGGAACCCGGTCAGGTCGACTGTCATGCTCTCTTCGGTTCTGGTGATTTCGCCGTCCGCGTCTGGCCCTTCGACAAGCGTCAACCTGGCGGGGCCATCAACCGCCCTGATGATGTGCTGATAGTCCTCGTCGCTCACGCGAAGCCTCGCCTCCAAGGGGCGCCGGGCATTGCGCCAGGACCGGCGGAGGTCGCCGTCTGATACGGGAAGGAGCATCCCGACTGTTTCGCTGACTTCCAGCAGTAGGCTGGCAGTCTCCGGGCGCTCTCCTTCGCCGGATACCGGCATCGTCAGCTCGACGGTTCGCACAACCCATTCCGGGGGATCCGATTCAAGGCTCACACTGATGGTTTCGCCCTGCATGGTCGCGTCCAAGCGTGGCAGGTTCATGCGGCCGCGCAGGCGTGTCTCTATGTCCCAGCCCGCTGCTTCGGTCTCGAAGCGGCAGGACGGCATCCCGGATTGAGCGCGGGCGAGGCCGGCAAACGGACCGAAGGTCGACGCAGCAGCAAGCAGTGAAATTACAACCAGAGTTTTCATGGCGCCCATGAAGTCCGATTGGCCGCGCAGCGTCAATATGATCGCACTCCGAGAGTGCCGCGGAAGCATCCGCAGTCCACACCCATTGACTTCCCTGTCCACACAGGTAAAACCCGCGCTTCTCGCGCCCGGGGTCTTTCCGGATGCGGGACACATGACGGGTGATGCGAGCGCCGCCGTTGAAAACGCAATCCCGATAGTGGGGTTGCCGGTCCGCGTCGAATACAAGAGAGATCAGAATGTCGAAGCGTCATTCGCAGAAATACAAAATCGACCGCCGCATGGGTGAAAACCTCTGGGGCCGTCCGAAGTCTCCGGTGAACTCCCGCTCCTACGGCCCGGGCCAGCACGGTCAGCGCCGCAAGGGCAAGATGTCCGATTTCGGCCTGCAGCTGATGGCGAAGCAGAAGCTGAAGGGCTATTACGGCAACATCACCGAGAAGCAGTTCCGCCGCACCTATGACGAAGCCTCGCGCCGGAAGGGTAACACCGCCGAGCTGCTGATCGGCCTTCTCGAGTCCCGCCTCGATGCCATCGTCTACCGCGCCAAATTCGTTCCGACCGTCTTCGCGGCGCGTCAGTTCGTGAACCACGGCCACGTGCTGGTGAACGGCGTGCGCACCAATATCCCGTCCTACCGCTGCAAGCCGGGCGATGTGGTCGAGGTCCGCGAGCGTTCGCGTTCGATGGCCCTGGTCCTGGAAGCCCTGGAAAGCCCGGAGCGCGATATCCCGGATTATGTCGATCTCGATCCGAAAGCGATGAAGGCCACCTTCGTCCGCATGCCGGAGTTCGCCGAAGTGCCGTACGCGGTGCAGATGGAACCGAACCTCGTCATCGAATTCTACTCCTCGTAATCGAGGACGACATCGATCAGAAAAGGCCGCTCCGGTTATCCGGGGCGGCCTTTTTATCTGCCCGGTCTGGGGGCAGGCCTGCTCGCGGATGACGCGATCTGCGCTCCGGCTTCCCCTCACACGCGCATATGGTTGATTCTTCGTAAATCTTTCGACTAGATGTCCAGGTTGCAGCCGGTCCGGGGCTACAAAAGACTGGCGCAACAGGGTTATGGGGTAAATTGGGGGCGTATCGTGAAATCGGTGTGGGGTGTCTTGGCTGCGATCTGCGTGGCCGTATCTGTGTCGGCCTGTGCAACAACGAATAGTGAGAGCGAGGAGGCTCGAACGCGCTTCCTGCCGCCCATGCCCTCCATCCCGTCACTGCCGGTCATCAAGATTTCTGACGTGCGTATTCCGGGAACTAGTCGCGAGGCGCCGCGCCCGGACCCGTCGCTCGAGCCGGTGATCTACTGGCGGGTGATCGAGGACGACATCCTGATCGTGCATGCCGACACCAATGGCTGTACGGCCCGCTCCGA
Organism: Maricaulis sp. B-26; assembly: GCF_056857855.1. Lineage (NCBI taxonomy): Bacteria > Pseudomonadati > Pseudomonadota > Alphaproteobacteria > Maricaulales > Maricaulaceae > Maricaulis > Maricaulis sp. B-26. The sequence goes on along the minus strand of NZ_JBSXNX010000027.1, from coordinate 59,137 downwards.
TTTCGTGGTCAATGTGGTGCAGTATCACGAGGACATCTACACCGTCAGTCTGGTGCGGGATATGGAAGACCGCTGCAGCGGCGATGTCCCCTGGGGGATCCAGCTGGGCTTCGGTTTCGAGGAACTCGGCGTGCCGCCCGGAGGCCAGATCGTGCTTCTCAACCCGGTCGATAACCGGCCCTGGGACTGGTATGAGGAGCGCACGCAGGTCGCTGCGCGCCGCTAGGCCTCGACGATCTCGACCTTGCCGGGATAGAAGGCCAGCCGACCTGCGATCTCCTCGACGGAGCCGAACGGGGTCTCATAGGTCCAGGCGGCGTTTTCCAGCAGGGACCCGTCCTCCAGCCGCACATGGAAATAGCGCGCCTCGCCCTTGTACGGACACCAGGAATGATGCTCGGACGCTTCCAGCCGCTCCATCGCGCAATCCTGACGATGGAAGTAGGCGACCGGCGCATAGGCGTGTTCGTGAAGGATCAGCGCCCGCTCGCTGCGGGCGAGAATGCCGGACCCGGCCCGCACTGTAACCTGCCCGTCCGAAGCCCGAATGGTGATCGGGTGGCTCGGGCTGGGTTCCAGGCGGAGGCGGGACAGGGTCAGCATCGCATTATCAGGCGGCCTCGATCAGGCCTTTCTCGCGGAGATAGCCCTGCAGCTCGCCGGACTCGAACATCTCCTTGACGATGTCGCAACCGCCGACGAACTCGCCCTTGATGTAGAGCTGGGGAATGGTCGGCCAGTTGGAGAAGGACTTGATGCCCTGGCGGATTTCGTCGTTCTCAAGCACGTTGACGCTCTCGAAATCGACCTGGAGGTGATCCAGGACACGGGCCACCACAGAAGAGAAGCCGCACTGCGGGAAGACCGGCGTACCCTTCATGAACAGCACCACGTCATTGGACTCGATGGTGGATTTGATGGCGTCGTGGGCTGTGTCGGACATGGATGTCTCCTGAGTGAAATCTTGCGCCTGACCTAGGAAACCCGGCGGCCCGGTTCAAGTCCGGCAAGCCGCGCATTCGCTTCCAGATTGGCCGCGCGCGTCGTCAGGCATATTACCGCATTGCAGGCCGGTCGGGCGAGAGCCCATTTCAGGGCTTCGGCAGGCGAGACGTCCGTGGGCGGCTGGACCCGGCCCGTCATCATCTGCTTGATCCGGCGAGCGGCATACCAGGCTGCGCCCCGGCTGAGCGGCAGTCTCAATCCGCCCGCCGTGCCGGCCATGGTCTCGATCCCGATTACGGACAGGCCTGCCGATTTCGCCCGGTCGAGGCGGGCGAGGGCGGCTTCGTCGAGACCGGGGTGAAGCGGGGCCATGATGGCGTCGAAAGCCTTCGCATCGATCGCGGCATCGAGCTCGCCGCCCCGGCCGCAGACGCCGATATGGCGGATCATGCCCCGCTCCCTGAACGCCTGGAGGCGCCGCAACAGCTTGTCGGACATGTCTTCGGGTGACGGCCCGTGCAGCAGCAGGAGGTCGACATGATCGGTCCGTAGCCGGTCGAGCGAGGCCTTGAGCGACATCTCGACGGCACCGGCAGAGAAATCGCGTCGTCCGCCGGCGTGGATGCCGGCCTTGGTCGAGAGGAAAACCCGATCGCGCCGTATCCCGCGCAGCGCTTCGCCCAGCCGCCGCTCGCCTTCGCCGCGGCCATAGGCCGGACCGGTGTCGAACAGCGTCATGCCAAGGCCGACTGCCTCGCGGATCAGCATATGGGTCGCGCGCCGCGACTGGCCAAGTCCGGCATGAGGGCCGGTTACGCCGAAACCGAGCCGGCTGAGAGCAGGGTTGTCGATCATCGAGCGGGTCGCGTCCGTGCCGGGTCAGGCATCGGGCGTCCGGGTTTCCAGCGCCAGGGCGTGGAGTTCCCCGCCCATTTTCTCGCCGAGGGCAGCATAGACCATCTGGTGCTGGGCAACCCGCAGCTTGCCGCGGAAGCTCTCGCTCGTGACGACGGCCTTCCAGTGGTCGTTATCGCCGGCGAGATCTTCCATCTCGACCTCGGCATCGGGAATACCGGCCTTGATCAGGGCGATGATGTCGTCTGCAGGCATGGGCATGGCGTCGGTTCCGGTTTCGCTGCCGCTCCCGGCCGATCACGCGATTGCGCCGGGCCGTGAGCGTTCGTGTTCGATGAGGCCCTTATCGCCGAAGCGGCAAGGGGGCATATCGTCTGCAAGCTAATCAGAGTGACGGCAAGGGAAAAGGCCATGGCAGACATCTTCGCAGTACGCACAATCGTCCGGATGACACTGGGGCTCGCAAACCTCGTGCTCGCCGTGCTTTTTCTGGCCGGAATCGCCGATGCGGGCGAGCAATATCTCGACCGGGATGGACGTCCCGTCGGCGGCTACGACGTGGTCAGCTATTTCGACGCGGACGGCCCGGTGATGGGGCTGGAAAGCATTACTGCCGAATACAATGGCGTGACCTGGTATTTCGCCAGCGAGGCCAATCGCGATGCCTTCATCGTCGACCCGGTCCGCTACGCGCCGGCCTATGACGGGCATTGCGCCTATGCGCTGGCGGACGGCCGCAAGGTGCGGTCCGATCCGCTCGCCTACCGGGTCGTGGACGGCGTGCTCTACATGAATTTCAGCCCGCGCATCCAGAGACGCTGGGAGGAGGATATCCCGGGCTATCTCGAACGCTCGGAGGCGGAATGGCCGGCGCTGGAGGGCGAACCGGCTGCCCGGCCCAGCCGCTGGTTCTGACGCGACCGGCTTCCCTACCGAATTTTCAGTGGGGCTGACGCGCCGGTCATGCCAAACTCCCGCGGATCAATGCCAGTCCGGGGAGCTTCCATGCATCGTTTCACTCTGTCCGCCGCCCTTGCGGGTGTCTTGTTCGCGAGCGCCTGTTCGGCGCCAGAGACTCAGGCCTCCGGGACTGCTCATGCACTCGACCGCGAACAATTGCTGACCGATCTGCGTGTGCTCGCCTCGGACGAGATGGAAGGCCGTGAGACCGGGACGCCCGGCAATGCACGGGCGCGAGCCTATATCATCGAACGCTACGAGGCTCTGGGCATCGAACCGGTCGGCGATGGGTATGAGTCGGTCTTCGAATTCGAATCCCGCGAGGACGGTGGCGCCATGCGCGAAGGCGTCAACATCATCGGCCGGATCGCTGGCACCGGCGATAGCGACCGGGTCATGGTCGTGTCCGCACATTACGACCATGAAGGCATGGCCGAGGAGCAGATATGGAACGGCGCGGACGACAATGCATCGGGCGTCGCCGCGCTTTTCGCCGTTGCCGATGCCTTCGCGGCGAACCCGCCGGAGCATGACGTGATCTTCGTGGCGCTCGATGCCGAGGAGAAGGGGCTGTCGGGCGCCTTTGCCTTCGTGGATGAGCCGCCGGTCGAGCAGGCGCGGATCGCCTTCAATCTCAATCTCGACATGGTGGCCATGTCTGAGGACCGTATCCTCTGGGCGGTCGGCACCTATCACTATCCCTTCCTCGTCCCGTTGGTGGAGACGGTTGCGGAACGGGCCAGCGTGTCCATGCCCATGGGCTATGACGAGCCAAGCGAACAGCCGGGCGCGGACTGGACCATGCTGACCGATAGTGGCGCCTTCCATGCGGAGGGCATCCCCTTCATCTATCTCGGCGTCGACTTTCACCCGCACTACCATCAGCCGACCGACACTTATGAAAACATGACGCTGGATTTCTTCCAGGACGCCTCGGCGGCGATCGTGGATTTCGCGCAGGAAGCGGACAGCCGTCTGGACGAAATCGGCGAGGCGGCGGGGCGTTAATGTGATACCTTGAATACTCATATTGACACCGAAGGGTATCATTTGTAACCTTAGGGTATCATGATGATGCTCAGAGGTATGCGATGTCTTTCTTGAAGCCTTCTTCACGGGCGGAGGCCAGCGACAGTCTGGCGATCCTGACGGCGACCGGAACCGGCCTGGCGAGTCTGGTCTATTTCGCGAAGGTCATGGAGGCGTATACCGGTAGTCCGGTGTCCAGCTGGCTCGACACGGCGCAACTGATCGGCGGTCTTGCCGTTCTGGTCGTTTTGTTGCCGCTCTTCTATCATTTGAAGACGGGGTTCGGCGGTGCGGCGGTCGATCCTTGGAAAGGGGACGAGTTCTTCGGAACAGTCCTGCGCCGCGCCGCGCTGACGGCATTCTGCGCCATGATGCTCGGCATGATCCTGTTGACGCTGCTGGGTGATCATCTGCTCTCGCAAGTCGCGGCTCCGGTTTTGCTCGACGGCATGATCGCATGTGCGCTTCTCGTGTTCTCGCTGAGCTTCTTCCTTCTGGGGCGCGTCGAGCATGGCGCAGGGAATCCGTGATGAGTGCACCATTGGCCAATCGGATACGCGTGTTGCGAGCCTCCCGCAATATCAGCCAGAGCGAGCTGGCCGCAGCGATCGATGTGTCTCGCAAGACGATTTCGACGGTCGAAGTCGGGCGGTTCGTGCCGTCGACCGTGATTGCCCTGAAGCTGGCGCGCTATTTCGGCGTCCCGGTAGAAGAGGTTTTCTCCCTGACCGATGAGGCGGAAACCGGCTAGCCCGCCGAACCGCACACCTAAACTTTATTTGAAGAGGAGACTGACGATGCTGATTTCAGCACGACGAGCTTTGCTGCGTCCGATCCTGGCTGCAACGGCTGCAATGTGGGGGCTGACGGCTGGCTCTTCTGCATTCGCTCAAGGCGGTGAGCCGGACGTGGCCCTGCCCGCGCCGGCGCTCTGGACCCTGCGGGACGCGGACACGACGATCCACCTGTTCGGCCTGCCGCAATTCATGAGCGACGGGACGGATTGGCGGGACGCCCGCTTCGATGCCGCGCTTTCCGCGGCGGATCGCATCGTACTCGAGGCGGACAATACCAGCGCCGATGCGCAGGCAGAGATGCAGGCCGCGGTCGTGGAATTGGGCGTGTTCCGCGATGGCCGCGATTTGGCGGACGCCGTCGAACCGGAATTGTTCGACAGAGTAGAGACCGCCGCGGGACGCCTCGGATTGCCGGTCTCGGCCCTTCAGCCGCTCGAACCATGGCTCGTTTCGGTTCAGCTTCAGGCCGTCAATCTGCAACGGGGAGGCTGGACTGCCGCCACACCGCCCGCAATGGTCATTATCGACACTGCCCGCCGTGACGGCGTGCAGCTGGACTATCTGGAGGGGGGGACGGATGTGCTCACACGCATGGCTGCGCTGCCAGACGCTGTTCATGTCGCCATGCTTGAGCAGTCTGTCGAAACCCTCGAAATCCGGCCGGAGGAGCCGGCTGAAATCCTCGATGCATGGTTACGGGGCGACACGCGCCAACTGGCGCAAATCTATCATGGCCCAGGTGCCTGGGCCGATGAGCGGCTGCGTCAGGCGATGCTGATTGACCGCAACGCCGCGTGGTCGGAGGCCATCGACGGGATGATGTCGACACATACGGGCACGGTATTCGTGGCCGTGGGCGCAGGACATCTCGTCGGCGCGGACAGCCTTGTCCGTGATCTAAGGGCGCGCGGTCACGCGGTGATGCGACGATAGAGCCGAGTGCGGAGTGGTCGCGGTCGGCGACTACTCCGCGGCCTCGGCGAGATGACCCATCAGTTCGGGCAGCCAGCCGGCCCAGGCCGCACGCAGGCGGTCGAGGTCTAGCGGGTGGGCGCCATTGACGGTGATCGCATTGCCGCCGGCCAGGCCGACGACATGGACGGGAATCTCGTCCGCCTTCGCGTCCTGCAGGATGGCGATCGCGTCTTCCTTGTCCGCGGCGACGAGATAGCGCGCCTGATCCTCGCCAAAGAGGAAGCCGTGCATCGGCACCTTGCCCTCATGGGCGAGCTTGATGCCCATATTCGAGGCCAGAGCCATATCGGCCGCCGCACAGGCCAGACCGCCGTCCGAGATGTCGTGACAGGCAGTCACGCGGCCGGAGCGGATCTGGCCACGGACGAAATCGCCGTTTGCCTTCTCGACGGCCAGATCGACCAGCGGCGCACCGCCGTCTTCGCGGCCCTCGATCTCGCGCAGATAGAGCGAAGCGCCCATCGTGCCTTCGCTCTCGCCGACGACGAGCAGGATCTGGCCTTCCTTGAGGCCGCCGAAACCGCAGCGCTGCGCCATGTCGGGGATCAGGCCGACGCCGCCCACGGCCGGGGTCGGCGGGATCGCGACGCCGTTCGTCTCGTTGTAGAGGCTGACATTGCCGGACACGACCGGAAAGGAGAGCTTCTCGCAGGCTTCCGCCATGCCTTCAACGCAGCCGACGAACTGACCCATGATCTCCTCGCGCTCGGGATTGCCGAAGTTCAGGCAGTCCGTGATGGCGATCGGATCGGCGCCGGTGGCGGTCAGGTTGCGCCAGGCTTCGGCCACGGCCTGCTTGCCGCCTTCATAAGGGTCGGCGAAGCAATAGCGCGGCGTACAGTCGGTGGTGATGGCGAGCGCCTTGTTGGTGCCGTGCACGCGCACGATGGCGGCGTCGGACGGGTCCTCGGAAGAGGCGGTCGTGTCGGCCATGACGTGGCGGTCGTACTGCGACCAGATCCAGGCCTTCGACGCCATGTTCGGGCTGGTCATCAGCTTCAGCAGGATGTCGCCCATATGACCCGGCTTGGCGACGTCCTTCGCGTCGATCTGGGCGCGGACTTCCGGCGCAAAGTAGGGACGCTCGTATTTCGGCGCATCGTCGGCCAGCGGTGCGACCGGGATGTCGCAGACGGTCTCGCCCTTGTGGGTAAGCACCATGCGGCCGGTATCCGTGGTCTCGCCGATCACGGCGACGTCGAGTTCCCACTTCTCGAAGATCGCCTTGGCCACGTCCTCGCGGCCCGGCTTCATGATGACGAGCATGCGCTCCTGGCTTTCCGAGAGCATCATCTCGTAGGCCGTCATGTCCTCTTCGCGCTGGGGCACGGCGTCCATATTCAGGTGAATGCCGATACCGCCCTTGTCGGCCATCTCGACCGAGGAGGAGGTGAGGCCGGCAGCGCCCATGTCCTGGATGGCGGCGATCGCGTCGGTCGCCATCAGCTCGAGGCAGGCCTCGATCAGCTTCTTCTCGGTGAAGGGGTCGCCGACCTGGACGGTGGGACGCTTCTCTTCGCTCTCGTCGTCGAATTCGGCCGACGCCATGGTGGCGCCGTGAATGCCGTCGCGGCCGGTCTTGGAGCCGACATAGACGATGGGCTGACCCGGCTCTGCGCCGCGGGCGTAGAAGATCTTGTCCGCATCGGCGAGGCCCACAGCCATCGCATTGACGAGGATATTGCCGTTATAGCCCTCGTGGAAATTGGTCTCGCCGCCCACGGTGGGCACGCCGACGCAATTGCCGTAGCCGCCGATACCCGCGACCACGCCGGAGACGAGATGGGTCGTCTTCTCGTGGTCCGGCGCGCCGAAGCGCAGCGCATTCATCAGCGCCACCGGGCGCGCGCCCATGGTGAAGACGTCGCGCAGGATGCCGCCCACACCCGTCGCCGCACCCTGATAGGGCTCGATGTAGGACGGGTGGTTGTGGCTCTCCATCTTGAAGATGGCGGCCTGGCCGTCGCCGATATCGATGACGCCGGCATTCTCGCCCGGCCCCTGGATGACCTTCTCGCCCGAAGTCGGGAATTTGCCCAGATGCGCGCGCGAGGACTTGTAGGAGCAGTGCTCGGACCACATGACCGAGAAAATACCCAGCTCGACATGATTGGGCGCGCGTCCCAGACGGTCGAGGATGATGGCGTATTCCTCGTCGTTCAGGCCGTGTTCCTTGACGATCTCGGCAGTGATGCCTTCAGCGTATTGGGTCATGTTCAGGCACTCCCCAGGAGCGATTCAAAAAGCGCCAGTCCGTCCGTGCCGCCGTGATCGGCGTCCACGGCGCGTTCCGGGTGGGGCATCATGCCCATGACATTGCCCTGCTCGTTGGTGACGCCGGCGATGTTGCGGGCGGAGCCGTTCGGATTGCGGGCATAGCGGAAGACCACCTGGCCTTCGCCCTCGATCCGGTCGAGCGTCGCGTCGTCGGCAAAGTAATTGCCGTCATGGTGCGCGATCGGGACGATCAGCTCGGCGCCGGCCTCATAGCGCGAGGTGAAGCGCGTATTGCCGTTGGCGACGGTGAGCGGCGCCTTCTCGCACACGAATTTGAGACCCGCATTGCGCATCAGCGCCCCCGGCAGGAGACCGCTCTCGGTGAGGATCTGGAAGCCGTTGCAAACGCCCAGGAGCGGCGCGCCGGTCGCGGCATGGGCCACGATGGCCGGCATGATCGCCGAGCGCGAGGCCATGGCGCCGCAGCGCAGATAGTCGCCATAGGAGAAACCGCCCGGAACCATGACGAACTCGGTGCCCTCGGGCAGTTCGCTTTCCTGGTGCCAGACCATGGCGGGTGCCTGGCCCGTGACTTTCGCGATCGCGTCGTGCGCGTCGCGGTCGCAGTTCGAGCCGGGGAAGACGATGACGGCGGATTTCATGTCGCGCCCGCTCCTAGACCATCTCGATCGAGTAGCTCTCGATCACCGGATTGGAGAGGAGTTTCTGGCACATCTCGTCGACGCGGGCGCGGGCGGCCTCGGCGTCGTCGCCGGTCAGGTCCAGCTCGATCAGCTTGCCCTGGCGGGCATCGGTGACCTCGTCATAGCCCATATTGTGGAGCGCGCCGGCAACGGCAGCGCCCTGGGGATCGAGAACGCCGGGTTTCAGGTAGACGTGGATCTTGGCTTTCACGGGATCGACTCGCTTGTGCTGGTCACGAAATTTGGCCCCTGCATAAAGCGGACGACCGCCCGTGGCAATTCGCCGGGGCGGTCGTTATCGCAGGGCTGATTTGCACCGGTTACTGTCCGGCGTCGTCGTTGGCCGGCGCGGGGCTGTTCTCGCGCATGATGCCGAGGCGGCGGGCGACGTCGGCATAGGCCTCGGTCACATTGCCCAGATCGCGGCGGAAGCGGTCCTTGTCGAGCTTCTCATTGCTCTCCATGTCCCAGAGGCGGCAGCTGTCCGGGCTGATCTCGTCGGCCAGCACGGTGCGCACCATGTCGCCGTCATAGAGGCGGCCGAATTCCAGCTTGAAGTCGACCAGGCGGATGCCGGCGGCTGAGAAGACGCCGCACAGGAAGTCGTTCACCCGCAGCGTCATGGCCATCATGTCGTCGATCTCCTGGGGGCTGGCCCAGTTGAACGCGGTGATGTGCTCCTCGGCGACCATCGGATCGCCCAGCTCGTCCTTCTTGTAGTAGAATTCGACGATGGAGCGCGGCAGCTGCTCGCCTTCCGGCACACCCAGACGCGTGCTGATCGAGCCGGCGGCGACATTGCGGCAGACCACTTCCAGCGGAATGATCTCGACCTGGCGCACGAGTTGTTCGCGCATGTTGAGGCGCTTGATGAAGTGCGTCGGGATGCCGATCCGGCCGAGGCCGAGCATGATATACTCGGAAATCCGGTTGTTAAGCACACCCTTGCCCTCGAGCGTGGCGTGCTTCTGGTTGTTGAAGGCAGTGGCGTCGTCCTTGAAATACTGGACGAGCGTTCCAGGCTCCGGGCCTTCATAGAGAATCTTGGCCTTGCCTTCGTAGAGTTTCTTGCGGCGTGACATGACAACGCTCCGAGCGGGGCCGGGACCTGTCCCTGTGATGCGTCCGGGCCGAAAAAAGCGCGACGCGGCCCGAATCGAAGACCGGACCGCGTTTCGAGCCGGGAAAATATCCCCACCGCGTCCGCTCTGCAATGCTCCGGGGCGGTAAGCGTCCGGGGTGAGGCGGAGAGATTGATTTACCCCCGCGTGCGAGCTAGTCACTCAGACAAACAGACCATCCTCAAGGAGAGACCCATGTCGGGCATCGACGATCGCGAAAAAGGCTTTGAGAACAAGTTCGCCCACGATCAGGAGATCGAGTTCAAGGCGGCGGCGCGGCGCAACAAGCTGCTCGGCCTCTGGGCGGCGGAACTGATGGGCCTTGAGGGCGCGGCGGCGGAGGAATACGCCAAGTCCGTGATCATGGCCGATTTCGAGGAAGTCGGCGACGAAGACGTCTTCCGCAAGGTGCGCGCCGACCTCGATGCCAAGCAGGTCGAACTGTCCGATCACCTCCTGCGCAAGCAGATGGACGAGCTGATGGAAGCGGCCCGCAAGCAGATCGTCTCCGAAGACTGATTGCGGCGCAGCCTCGCTCGCTGACAGCGTCAGACAGACAAACACCCCCGGCATTGCCGGGGGTGTTTTCGTTTCGTCGCCAGTCTTCGCCTGTTGGCGGGCTCAACTTTCGACGGGCGTGCCGGCCTCGAGCCGCTCGGTGACCGCCAGCCAGCGATCGAGCGCGGCGGCGATCTGCTCGCGGTCATAGCGCATGGTGATCTGCTCGTAGACATCGCCGGTCTCGCGATCGATCAGCAGCATGAAGCCGGTACCGCCCGCAAGCTGGTCGTAGATATCGACGATGCCTGCGTCTTCCGCCGTCTCGCGCAGACCGCCGCGGCGCCCGAAGGTGAAGTCGAAGCGCACCCAGTCGACGGGCTGGCCGGCATAGTCCTCGCGCACATCGTCCACCCGCGGCTCCAGCACACGGCAGGCGCCGCACCAGGAGGAGCGGAACATGGCGGCGACCAGGCGCGGCCGCTCGGTCACGTCCACGCCGGTTTCCGACGCGGTCTCGACCGCCGTTTCCGCTTCCGCGCTGTCCCAGTCGGCGCGCAGGAAATTCGGACCGAGGAAGACGGCGAGGGCGGCAAGAAAGACGAGCGTGTAGCGCATGAATGAAACTCCGGGAACGTTTTGTCCTGAATACCCGATCGGTCGCGGAAAACCAGAGGCGCCCGATCACACCCGCGTCAGGAGGTGCCCGTCATGTCGTCCGGCAGTGAGAGGCCGTCGCGCTCATTGTCCCAGATCATGGAGATGATCTGCCAGCGCCCATCGGGACCCTTGTAGAACTGGAAGGAATTGATGCCGCGGCGTTCCGGCTTCGCGTCGTCGGGATGATGCTTCGCTTCGTAGCTGCCCCAGGCCTGGGCCATGTTCCCGAAAATATCGATGCGATTGACCAGCTCGATCTCGTGGAAATCCATCCCGGCCAGCGTCTCGTCGGCATTGGTGCGATACTGATCGAGATCGAACATCTCCATCCAGGGTGTCCCGTCCGCATGCTGACCGGTGCGTATCTGCCGGCAGTCCGGGTGAAAGATTTCGTCCTGGCGCGACCAGTCGCGCGGGCCGGCCGGTCCGGACACCATCTCGTAGCAGACCCGGATCAGCGAGCGGATTTCGGCTTCGTCGCGGGTCACGCGCTCTCCTCCGGCTTGACCAGTCCGGGCAGGCCATCGATGGAGTGCGCGTTCGAGGCATAGCGCCGCTCGCGCCAGTCCTCGTCCGTGCGGTGGGCGTTGACGCGGACCAGCTGGTCGCGCTCGCCCCGGAATTCGTAGAAGGGCACGCCCCAGCCGCAGCTGTCGGCGATGCGGGTGATGTCGGCGGTGATCACGGCGCGCGCTTTGGGGAAGTCGGGGAAGAGGGCGCGCTTCTCGTCGAAGCCCGGCTCGTCGAAACAGACGGCCTTGGCCTCACCGTAGAGGCGCAGGATATTCGCCTTCCCCTCGTAGGCGCAGAACATGAAGGTGATCCGCCCGTTCTCGCGCACATGCGCCACGGTCTCGATCCCGGACCCGCCGAGATCGAGAAAGGCGACCCGGTTCGGTCCGAGGATGCGGAAGCTGTCATAGCCTTTCGGCGAGACGTTCACATGCCCCGCATCGCCCGAAGGCGCCGTGGCGACGAAAAACATCTTCTGGCGGCCGATGAAGTCCGCCAGAGGATCGGTGATCGAGTCGTAGAGCTTTCCCATGAGGCGAGCTTAAACACCCGCCCCGCCGGTTGGCACTCCTCAGTCTGCGAATACCCGATCAAAGATCGTGTCCACATGCTTCATGTGGTAGGCCTCGTCGAAGCAGGCCTCGATCTGCGCGTCGGTGAGGAGCGCGGTGACGCCCTCATCCGCCTTGAGGTGATCGACCAGCATGCCGCCTTCATCCCACGTCTTCATGCCGTTGCGCTGCACGAGGCGGTACGAGTCCTCGCGAGAGGCACCGGCCTGGGTCAGGGCGAGCAGGACGCGCTGGGAATTGTGGATGCCGCCATAGGCCTCCAGGTTCTCCTTGCAACGGTCCTCGTGGACGATCAGCCCCTCGATCATGCTCGCCGTGCGGTGCAGGGCGAAGTCGAGATGGACATTGGCGTCCGGGCCGATGCCGCGCTCGACGGAGGAGTGGGAGATGTCCCGCTCGTGCCAGAGGGCGACATTCTCCATCGCCGGCACCACGGCCGAACGCACGAGACGCGCCTGGCCGGTAAGGTTTTCGGTGAGGATCGGATTGCGCTTGTGCGGCATCGCCGAAGAGCCCTTCTGGCCCTTGGAGAAGTATTCCTGTGCCTCGCGGACTTCCGAGCGCTGCAGGTGACGCACCTCGATGGCGATGTTCTCGATGGCCGAGGCGATCAGGCCCAGAACGGCGAAATAATTGGCGTGGCGGTCGCGCGGAATGACCTGGGTGGAGACCGGCTCCACGGTGAGGCCCAGCTTCTCGGCGACATGGGCCTCCACGCTGGGATCGACATTGGCATAGGTGCCGATGGCACCGGAAATGGCGCAGGTGGCGATCTCGGCGCGGGCCCGCACGAGACGTTCGCGATTACGGGCGAACTCGGCGTAAAAGCGCGCGAATTTGAGGCCCATCGTGGTCGGCTCGGCATGGATACCGTGCGAGCGGCCGATACAGGCCGTGTATTTGTGCTCTTCGGCGCGCTTTTTCAGCGCGGCCAGCACGCGGTCCATGGCCTTCAGCAGGAGGTCGGCGCTGTCGCGCATCTGCACGGCCAGGCAGGTGTCCAGCACGTCCGAGGAGGTCAGGCCCTGGTGGACGAAGCGGCTGTCCTCGCCGATATGCTCGCCCAGATGGGTGAGGAAGGCGATGACGTCATGCTTCACCTCGGCCTCGATCTCGTTGATCCGGTCGACGTCGAACTCGACATCCTTCGCTTTCCAGACCGAGGCCACCGCCTCCTTCGGCACCACGCCCAGCTCCGCCAGCTGCTCCGTCGCATAAGCCTCGATCAGGTACCAGATCCGGTACTTGTTCTGGTCGGACCAGATGGCAGCCATTTCAGGACGGGTATAGCGGGGAATCATGCGCGCGCTCCGGAGCGTTTTCAGCAAAAGTGGGAACCGGTTTTGCGGTTCGAAAACGCGACCACTGAAAGACCCACCTCAGGCGAGGTTTCGACATGGTCGCCTTGAGCGCGGGGGATGCGCCAAGGGGCGCGAAAGGTCAAGGGGAGGGGCGTTCAAGGGAGGTATGCGGCGTAAATGGTTTACTTGGTTTCCGAAGCCCACATTCGATTAAGTCCCTCGTTCAATTCGTTCCAAACTCGTTCAACGCATAATGCGCCGCCTATATGTTCCGGATGCAGGTGCTCGCCGTGAAGCTCTCCCAAAGGTATTTCGAGTGAACCAATACGAACAGTCCGTCGGAATTTATCATCATTGATGGCCCAAACTGGAGAGCCAACCTGATGAGAGAAGGCGTTACGCACTGCCCAAATTAAAAGCGCTACATCTGCGATTTCCTTTGGGGCTTGTCTCGGCTTGATTCTTAGAGATTCGAGAAAGTCGAACATCGCTACGAAACAGAGACCAAACTGGGTTGATGCGATTTGCTCCGCAGTCTCTTTTCGAAGAGTGCGCTCGTTAAATTCAGAGGCTAGCATCCGCTTACCTCCGCGTCTGCTTTCGATAATCACGTCATCTTCGAAGGCGAAATCCATTCGCTCGTCGTCGGCAAAAGTCCAATAGCGGTGTGCGAGGTGAAAGTTCTGAAGGACAAGGTAGAAAGCCTTGATTCGAACCTGCGGCTCACGCGCCAAAGCGGCCTCTTCGCTCACATCACCCCCCAATCAATCTCCGCATGCCGGTCCAGCGCCAGCGCTCCATCCGGCATCGCGTATTTCAGCCCTGATCCGCAATTGAACAGCACGCATTCCGCGTCGCGTTCGATCCGGCCTTCGGCCATGGACTTTTCCATTGCGGCGAGGGTCGCGGCGCCTTCGGGGCAGAGGAGGAGGCCGTCTTCGCGGGCACAGCGGGTGCGGGCGGATTCGATCTGGTCTTCGGAGACGGTGATGGCGAAGCCGCCGCTTTCCTTGCAGGCATCGAGGATGAGGAAGTCGCCGATGGCCTTGGGGACGCGGATGCCCATGGCGGCGGTCTGTGCGTCCATCCACTCGTCCGCATGGTGCTCGCCCTTCTCCCAGGCGCGCACGATGGGGGCGCAGCCCTCGGCCTGGACGGCGATCATCTTCGGGCGCTCGGACCCGATCCAGCCGAGGCGTTCCAGCTCGTCGAAAGCCTTCCACATGCCGATCAGGCCGGTGCCGCCGCCGGTCGGGTAGAAGATGGCATCGGGCAGTTTCCAGCCCATCTGGGCGGCAAGCTCGAGGCCCATCGTCTTCTTGCCCTCGATCCGGTAGGGCTCTTTCAGGGTGGAGACGTCGAACCAGCCCATCTTTTCCTTGCCGGCCCCGACGATGGCGCCGCAATGATGGATATAGCCGTTCACCTTGAAGACCTTGGCGCCCTGCAGCGCCATCTCGCGCAGATTGGCTTCCGGCGTGTCCTCCGGCGCGAAACACCAGGACTTCATGCCCATGCGGCTGGCATAGGCCGACATGGCCGCGCCCGCATTGCCGTTGGTCGGCATGGCCAGCTTGTCGATGCCGTAGCTGTGCGCCATCGCCACGGCGAGGGCGAGGCCGCGCGCCTTGAAACTGCCCGTGGGCAGGCGCCCCTCATCCTTGACCCAGACCTTACCCGTCGCGCCCGAAGCCTTCGCCGTCGCCGGCACGTCGATCAGCGGCGTGTCGATTTCGCCGAGCGCGCAGACATCCGCGTCGTTCGCCACCGGGAGGAGTTCGCGCCATTTCCAGAAACCGCCCTCGCGCGCCCAGATCTCATCCCGGTCCGCCTCCGCCTTCATCCGCGCCAGGCCGTAGCGCGCCAGCAGCGGCTTGCCGGCTTCGGAGAGATTGTTCGGCTGGTCCTTGGAATAGGTCTTTCCGGTTTCGGAGCATTCCAGATGGGTGAAATAATTGGCTGGCATGAAACGTCCTTGCATGAGGGGCGCGATGAAAGGAGAGCATGATGCTCTCTTTTCAGGCGCTTATTGTCTTGTCGGAGTCCGCCTCAGGGTCTCTGTCAGGTCAAGGGTGAATACCGCTTCGCGGCGCCTTGGGCGCCCTTGACCTGACAGAGACCCTGAGGCCCCATGGCAGGCAAGACGTTCAGGGCCGGGTCTGCCGGTCAGGGGGAGGCGATCATGGCGAGCGTTATCGGTGTCGGCGGCATCTTCTTTCACAGCAGCGATCCGGAAGGCCTGATGGCCTGGTATCGCGACGCGCTGGGGATGGAGCTCAATGATTACGGCGGCGCGGATTTCCTCCATGCCGGTTCCGCGCAAGCCTTCCCGCAGGGCGCCCGCACCATCTTCGCGCCTTTCAAGCCGGATACCGAGTATTTCGGCCCGTCCGAAAAGCCTTTCATGATCAATCTGATCATCGACGATATGGATGCGATGCTCGAGCGCCTGAAAGAGAAGGGCATCCCGCTCGTCGGCGATCCCCAGGACTATAATTACGGCCGCTTCGCCTGGGTCATGGACCCCAACGGGACCAAGATCGAACTCTGGCAGCCCATCGAGCCGAAGGACTAGGGCCGACCGCCCCTACATCAATCCCAGCGTCTTGAAGCTCGCCGTGTTCTCGCGGCCGATGACGAGATGGTCGTGGAGGATGATGTCGAAGGGTTTGCAGATGTCCGCGAGGGTGCGGGTCATGTCGATATCGGCCTGGCTGGGCGTGGCGTCGCCGGAGGGGTGGTTGTGCACCAGGATGAGGGCGGTGGCCTCGTGGGCGAGGGCGCGCTTGACGACTTCGCGCGGATAGACCGGCGCATGATCGATCGTGCCCTGGCCCAGAACCTCGTCGGCGATCAGCTTGTTCTTGCGGTCGAGGAAGAGGACGCGGAACTGTTCTGTCGTGGCGTGCTGCATGGCGGTGCGGCAATAGCTCACCAGGGCCGACCAGGAGGCGATGACCGGTCGCCCGATCGCCTGCTCGCGGGCCATGCGCTCGGATAGGGCGTGGATCAGTTTGAGCTCGGCGGCGGTCTTCTCGCTGACGCCCTTGATCTCGGTCAGGCTCTCCAGCGGCGCCGTCGCGACCCCGCCCAGATCCCCGAAGCGGGCGATGAGATCCTTGGCGATCGGCTTCACATCGCGGCGCGGGATGGAGCGGAAGAGATAAAGTTCCAGCAGCTCATAGTCGTGAAGAGCCGCTCCACCCGCCTGGGTTAGTTTTTCGCGCAGGCGCTGGCGATGTCCGGAATGATGCGCGATCTCGGGCATGGGGTCGGATCAGATATCGTAGGGCGGCTTGTCGAGGCCCTTGGGCGATCGGGTGAATATCTCCACCCCGTCCTCGGTCACGCCGACCGAATGCTCGAACTGGGCCGAGAGCGCCTTGTCGCGCGTTACGGCGGTCCAGCCGTCGGAGAGGACTTTCACGTCCGGGCGGCCGATATTGAGCATGGGTTCGACGGTGAAGAACATCCCCGGCTTGAGCTCGGGACCATCGCCATGCGTGCCGAAATGCAGCACGTTCGGGCTGTCGTGGAAGAGCTGGCCGAGACCATGGCCGCAGAAATCGCGGACGATGGAGCAGCGGCGGGCTTCGGCGTATTCCTGGATGATCGCGCCGATCGTGCCCAGGGTGACGCCCGGCTTGATGGCGTTGATACCGGCCATCATCGCCTCATAGGTCGTGTCGATGAGGAGCTCGGCCTTCCGCTTGGGCTTGCCGGCGGTGAACATGCGGCTGGTATCGCCGTGCCAGCCGTCGACGACCAGCGTGATGTCCATATTGAGGATATCGCCCTCGCGCAGCGGCTTGGGGCCGGGAATGCCGTGACAGACGACATGATTGAGCGAGGTGCACAGCGAGTGCCGATAGCCGCGATAGTAAAGCGTGGCCGGCACGGCGCCATGATCGAAGGCGAATTCGCGCGCGAGGCGGTCGAGATATTCCGTGGTCACGCCCGGCTGGACGTGCTCGGCGAGCATGTCGAGCGCCTGGGCGGCCAGCCGGCCAGCCTTGCGCATGCCCGCGAAACCTTCGGCCCCATGCAGCTTGATCCGTCCGTCGCGAGCCTGGGTCGGGTCGCTGTCGTCAACAATCTCGTACGCATTCGTCAATTCGGCAGTCCTCCAGTAGCCCTTATATACAGAGCGCGCGCCGTTATGGAACGGCGCGCGCCTGCATTTTGTCCTCGGAGGGGAGGGATTATTCGCTGTCGCCGGCGAAGAGATTGCCGAAGAAGCTGTCTTCATTCCATGCCGGCCGTTCGTCGCTATCGGCGATCTCGCGGGCGATCATGTAGTTGATGTTGGCGAATTTGGCGCCCTGCTCGAACAGCACTTCCAGTTCGCCGTCCAGCTGGTCCGTCTGGCGGTGATAGTGTGTCGTCAGGAAGCCCATGAAGCCTTCGCCCTCGTCCCAGCGCGGATCCGGCGAGGAAAAGCCCGTCATCAGGAAGAGCGATGGCACGCCTTCGCGCACGAAGTTGTAGTGGTCCGAGCGCACGAAGAGGGATTGTTCCGGGATCGGGTCTTCGCTGACCTCGATGTCCAGCTGCGCAGCTGCACGCGTCGCGATCGGGCCGAGATTGGAGTGGTCGGACCCGAAGGCCACCACGTCGGCGAAATCATAGACGATGACGGGCATGTCCAGATTGACGTTCGCCACCATCTGCTCGGCCGGAACCGTCGGATTGCGCGCGAAGTGCTCGGAGCCCAGCAGGCCCTTCTCCTCGGCGGCGAGCGCCACGAAGAGGATGGAGCGGCGCGGCGTACCCTCTTCGAGGAAGGTGCGGGCCGTCTCCAGCATGATCGAGACGCCGGACGCATTGTCGACGGCGCCGTTGCAGATCTGGTCTTCCTCGTCCGAGGAGCGGCAGGAGCCGCGGCCGCGCATGTCTTCGGTGATCTCGCCGATATGGTCGAGGTGCGCCGTCAGGACGACGATTTCGTCGGCCAGTTCCGGATCGCTGCCGCGGATCATGCCGACCACGTTGGGGTCGGTGAAGGGCTCCGAGAGGGTGCGCTGGCGCATGGTCACGGTGTGCGGCAGGTCGAAGGTCGGGACGACAGGGTTTTCTTCGTCAGACATCGCGGCCCGGACATCTTCCAGGCTCATTTCCGCGCCCTCGAAGAGGCGCGCGCCGAGGTCCGCGCCGACCGTGGCACTTACGGCAATCTGTTCGTAGGCGGACGGGCCGGTCGCGGCCGTCAGCTGGGTGGCGGGCAGGCTCATGAAGTTTTCCGCGATCGCGGCGAGGCGCTCCTGCGGCCAGCTGTTCACGCTGATCATGCCGACAGCGCCGTGCGCTGCGGCGACGGCGCGCTTGGTCGCGGTGGAGCCGTGGTGGGCGCGTTCCTCGCTGAGCCCTTCGAAGACGTGCTCCGGCACGCCGCCCATCATGACGACGATTTTTCCGTCGACATCGACATCGGCGTAGTCGTCATAGTCCTGGTCGTCGGCGGAGACGCCGTAACCGACGAAGACCAGCTCGCCCGTGGCCCGGGATTCCAGCTGGATCGGGTTGGTCCCGATGATCACGCCTTCGCCCTGGGCCATCTCCTCGCCGTCGAAGATGAAGCGGCCGTACTCGGCATCGGGCCGGATGTCCTGCATCGGGACGTCGGCGAAATAGGAGCCGTTATCGCCGGCCGGCTCGAGGCCGAGCAGGCGCATCTGGGAGGCGACGTAATTGGCAGCGATCTCGTATCCGTCCGAACCGGCATCGCGGCCGGCCATGTAGTCGGTGGACAGGAAACGGATGTGCGCCTCGATATTCTCCGCGCTCACATTCGGCGTGAAAGCGGCGGTTTCGGCATCGCCGGTGCCGGTCGGGACGTAATCACAAGCGACGAGGGCCAGGCCCGCAAGAGCCGGGACGAGATACTTCATGTTGGGCCTCCCCCAGATGAGACAGTCTTTGCAGTAAACGCGAACTATAGGGGGATGGCCGGTCCGGACAATGAAGCGCCACGTTAATTTTCAGTCAGGAGCGCTTCGGCCACGCAGGGTTTGACCTGGTAGTGGGATTTGAGCGCCTGCGACATCCGCGCCGGACGGCCGGTCGAGAGCTGGAAACAGACCAGCGTGGTGACGGCCCTGAAGACCGTGCTGCCGTCGGAGGCCTTGCGGAACTGGTAGCGGCGTTCCGCGCGCAGGCGTCCGTCGGATTTGGTGATCCAGACGGCGCAGTCCAGTTCGTCGCAAAGCCGGACGTGACCGAGATAGTCCGCCTCGGTCCGCATGATGGCGATGCCGCGATCGTCCTCGGCGCAATCCTCCATCCGGTAACCGGCATCCACCCAGTGCGTCCAGGCGGCTTGGTCGGCCCATTCCAGATAGCGGGCATTGTTGGCGTGGCCGAAGGCGTCGATCGCGTCTTCGCCGACCGTGATGCGGTGGACATAGGGCTCGGGCAGGTCCCAGCCGTCATACTGCGTCATGACAGGTCCACCTTCATGGGCTGCGTGATCTCGATGGCGTCGGTGCGGACCTCGCAGGCATAGGCGAGGACCTCCACACCAGCGGCCGCCGCGTCGCGCAGCGCCTGTGCATAGACCGGGTCGATATCCTCTGCGGGCCGGAGCGTGTGACAATCGCAGCGCTGGACCACGAAGAGCTGGACCGCCCGGTCGCTGGCCTCGACCCGGGCTGTGAGCTCGCCAAGATGCTTGGCGCCGCGCGAGGTCACGCCGTCGGGGAACTCCGCGATGCCGGGACCGCGCTGCCAGTGCACATTTTTCACCTCCACCCAGCACGGCGCCTTGCCGGCGTGTTCGAGCAGAAGGTCGATGCGGGAATTCTCGCCATACTTCACTTCGCGGCGCAGACTGTCATAGCCGGTCAGCTCGGCGATGCGACCGGCATTCACGGCTTCCTCGGCGAGCGCATTGGCGAGGTTGGGCAGGGCGCCGATCAGCGTGCCTTCCGCCTCGACGATCTCCCAGGTGTATTTCAGCTTGCGCTTGGGGTTGTCCGAGGGCGAGAGCCAGACCGGCAGGCCGGGTTCCTTGATTCCGGTCATGGCGCCGGTATTCGCGCAATGGGCGGTCACGACCTCACCGGTCTCGAGTTCGACATCGGCGAAGAAGCGCTTGTAGCGCTTGACCAGGCGGCCGGGGATGAGCTCGGTCGGGAATTTCATGGCGTGACGCTCGGCTTTGCGTTGAGGGCTTGGACTTCGGGGCTTTCGCCTCATATACCCGGTCGCAGGCATGATTTAAGGAAGAATCTCATGGGTGAAACTAGGCGCGTGACCGCTGCCGTCCTCCTGATCGGCGATGAAGTCCTCTCCGGACGGACGCAGGACAAGAACCTCCAGCAGATCGCCCGCTTCCTCGCGCCGCTCGGCATCAACATCGTCGAGAGCCGCACTATTCCGGACATCGAGGACGAGATCGTCGAGGCCGTGAATGCCCTGCGCGCCAAGGTCGACTATCTCTTCACCACGGGCGGTATCGGCCCGACCCATGACGACATTACCGCCGACAGCATCGCCAGGGCCTTCGGCGTCGGTATCGATGTCCGCGAGGATGCGCTGGAGATCATCGAGGAATGGTACGCCAAGACCGAGACTCCGGTGACCGAGAGCCGCAAGCGCATGGCGCGCATTCCGGACGGCGCGAAACTGATCGACAATCCGGTCACGGGTGCTCCGGGCTTCCAGATGGAAAACGTCTTCACCATGGCCGGCGTGCCGTCCATCGTCGCCGGCATGCTCAATGATATCGACCACCGGCTCGAGCACGGCGCCGTCACCGTCTCGCGCTCTGTGAAGGGCGACAATCTGCGCGAGGGCGAGATCGCGGAGGCGCTGGGCGAGCTGCAGGACAAGTATGACCAGGTCGCGATCGGCTCCTATCCCTATTTCCTCGAAGTGAAGGCGGGCGAGATCAAGCGGGGCACCCATCTTGTCGCCCGCTCCACAGATACCGAAGCGCTGGACGCGGTGATCGAGGCCATCGCCGGGATGGTCGAAGAACTCGGCTACACGCCGCGGATCGATCCGGAAAGCTAGTCGGCAAAAACCCTCTGCCTCCTAATCGCCCCGATTTCGTCCTTTCGCCGTGCCCTTTTGCGCGCATAAGGTGTGCGGGACGGGGGATGAGAGACGGGAAGGGGATCTCATGAGACATGTTTTGCTCACCGGGTGTGCGTGCCTGACCATGGCCGCCTGCATGGCCACCTCGACGGACGAGGAGGTGATGCCGATACCGTCTTCGCCGCCCCCGCCTGCACCTCCGCCGCCGGCCGCGGAGTATGCGATGGCCGATATGGTCACGGTGACGGGCAGCCGGATCAGCCCGATGATCCGGCCGGAGGCCGAGCCGGTCGTCGACAGGGAACGCTATTCCGATGAAGACCCGAACCCGGTCATGGTCACCGCCGAGGACCCGGTCTCCACCTTCTCCATCGATGTCGATACGGCGAGCTATGCGCTGGTGCGCAACAGCCTGATCGACCGCAACCAGATGCCGCCGACCGATGCCGTGCGGATCGAGGAGATGATCAATTATTTCGACTATGACTATGCGCTGCCGGAGGGGCCGGAAAACCCGTTCGCCATGCATGTCACGGTCACGCCCAATCCCTGGAACGAGGCGACGCAGCTGATGCATGTCGGCATCCAGGGCTATGACATCATTCCGGACGAGCGGCCGCGGGCCAATCTCGTCTTCCTGATCGACGTGTCCGGGTCGATGAATGCGCCGGACAAGCTGCCGCTGGCCGTACAGGCCATGCACATGCTGGTCGACGAGCTGGAGCCGGACGACACGGTCGCCATCGTCGTCTATGCGGGCGCAGCCGGTGCCGTGCTGGAGCCGACCGAGGCGCGCGATGCTCGCGAGATCCACCGCGCGCTCGACCGTCTCAGCGCGGGCGGTTCGACCGCCGGCGGGGCCGGTCTGGCGCTGGCCTATGATCTCGCCGAGCGCAATTTCGACGAGGACGCCGTCAATCGGGTCATGCTGCTCACCGACGGCGATTTCAATGTCGGCGTCACACAGGACGAGCGGCTGGAGGATTTCGTCGCCCGCAAGCGCGAGAGCGGTATCTATCTTTCCGTCATGGGCTTCGGTCGCGGCAATTACAACGACCGCATGATGCAGACCATCGCCCAGGCCGGTAACGGCACGGCGGCCTATATCGACAGCCGCCGCGAGGCGCGCCGCATGCTGGTCGAGGAGAGCTTTTCCTCGCTCTTCCCGATCGCGAACGACGTGAAGATCCAGGTCGAGTTCAATCCGGCCCGCGTCGCCGAATACCGTCTGATCGGATACGAGACGCGCATGCTGGAGCGGGCCGATTTCAACAATGACGAAGTCGATGCCGGCGAAATCGGGTCGGGCCATTCGGTCACCGCTATCTACGAGATCGCGGCGCCGGGCTCGGAAGGCGTTCTGACCGATCCGCTGCGCTATGGAAGCGGGCCGCAGGCCGGGCCGGAAACGGATGGCGAATACGCCTTCCTGCGCCTGCGCTACAAGCCGCCCGGCGAAGACGAAAGCCTGCTGATGGAGCGCCCGATCACCGATCTGGACGCGGTCTCCGCCTTCGACGCAGCCCCGCAGGAGGTCCGCTTCTCGGTCTCCGTCGCCGGTTTCGCACAGGCGCTTCGCGGCGATCCCTACCTGTCCGACGATTACGGCTGGGATGCGATCTCAGAGGATGCCCGCGCTGCGCTGGGGCCGGACGAATTCGGCTACCGCGCTGAATTCCTCGACATCGTCGAGCGGGCCGCCCAGGTCGAGCAGGGCTCGCCGAAACCCTGATGCATCAGAGGTGGCCGGCGGGTGAAAACCCTGCTGGTCACCGCCCGTCACCTGGGCCCGTGCAGTCAAACTGTCATAGGGATCTGGGCGAATTGGTGGCCCCTCCCGGACTCGAACCGGGACGCCCGAAAGCCACTGATTTTAAGTCAGTTATGTCTACCAATTCCATCAAGGGGCCGGAGGTTCGACAGCAGTAATGTCAGAACACAAAGAAGGGAAGTGGGGAACGTCACCCACCATCCTCGATCTCATAGAGGCTCAGAAATCGTTCGCGTTCACGAGTGCTGCATTTCACCATGAGCAGGCGTTGATGTCGGTGAAGGAAAGCTGCCGGGTGGTAATGCTGTTTGGTGTTGGCGGTCTATTGGGCGTGTCGGCGATCTTTCAAGCGGACCTCATAGAGTGCCGAATTCTCTTGGCGTTGCCGGCCTTGTTGTTCGCAGCAGTAGCAGGGACCGGCTTCTGGGCGAGCTATCATTTGTTGGCAATGTATCACGCAGGTGCCCGTGATGTGTTCACCACCAGCCATCGCGAATATCAGAACTGGATGATGGATGTGGCGGGGGCCCTTCGCAAAGACGATCCAAAAGCAATATTCGAGGTAAGAGACCCCCCGAACCCATCGACCTCCCAGATAAGTTGTTCAAAGCCGCTCAAGATTGGAGAGACTGGGCAGTTGTAATTGGAGCGGCAGGCCTGCTCATAACTGTGGGGATTGTTTTGTGGCCTGCGGAAAGCTTCGCAGCTTTAAGCGAGTAACCAGCGATCAGTTGTTGGGCGGTAGCGACCGCAGATGTGTGACGCCTCCCGCGATCGCGCCCCGACCGCCGGTACTTCCCTCCGCCCGCAGTCTTGGCGTCGGGGCTTGTACGCAAGTTCAGGCGAGTGATGCATTCGCCACCCCCAGCTAACGAGCGACGGCGGACTGGTCAGAGCTTGTCCGCCGCGCCCGTAAGACCGCTCTATCGCGCGTCCATGATGGCAGTGTGACCGATCTTCCAGCCGTCTTCCGTGCGGCCGAGAACGAGATGGAAGTGCGTGCGTCGCGCCGCTTCGCCTTCATTGCGGGAAACGCCGCGATGGCTGTCCGTATACATGTGGATGACGGCGGCATCGGGGCCGATGAAGCGGACCGAGATCATGCGCATGAGCTCGGCTTCCTCGCGCGAGACTTCCGGCGAGAATCCGGGGAAGAGACGCTCGCCGACGAAGGTTTCCAGCGCGTCGCGGCCACGAAACATGCGGGCATAGGCGTTGATCCATTCCGTATCCGCGGTGTGAAGGGCTGCAACGCGGGTGGTATCCTGTTCCGACCAGGCGGAGCGGTATTCCTCCATGAACGCTTCCATCTCCGCGAGGCGGTCCGGCGTGGTATCGCCGAGCGCGGCGAATTCAGGGATTTCGCGCCGTTCCTGGGCCAGGGCCGTGCCGGTCGCGGCGGTGCCGGTCAGGATGAGGGGGAGGAGAAGAAGGGCGGTAATGGTACGCATGATTGATGCCTCTGGTTTCGATTGACTAGGATTGCCCGCCGGGGCGTGGCAGACGCTGTTTGCGCCGGCGCGGACCGCCATGGCCAATGAGAGATCGTGAAATGTCGCAGCCTGTCGCAAACGGTCCGGAGCGCCGCTGGACGGGGCTTGCCGCCTATCTGGCCGGCGTGGCCGCGCTTGCAGTGGTCCTGACCTTGAGCGGTGCTTACGACACGGACGGTCTGGGGGTGGCGCACCGGCTGGCCCTGTGGCTGGTGGTCGGCGGATTGCTGGTGGGGCAGGTCGTTCTGATCGAACGGGCCCTGACGCAGCTATTGCCGCGCCGCGCGGCGTTCCGGCTCGTCTCGGGTGTCCTGTCGCTGGCGGCGACGCTGGTGCTGATCACGTTCGAGATGGACTGGCTCAAGACCACGCCGCTCCTGCCCAAGGCGCGCGATCCGTTCTGGGAATTCCTCATCTTCCTCGCCCCGCTCGTTGGCGCGCTCGGCGGCTTCGTGCTGTTCCTGCGCGCGCTCGCAGGCATCGGACCGGAGACGCTGGCCGACAAGGCCGAGGCGGCGATCGAGCTGATCGCGACGCGGCCGGTCATTGCAGGGCTGTTACCGGCGCCGAAAGGCGGGACGGACGAATTCGAACGCTGGCCCGCAGGCCGCGTCCTCTTTGTCCATGCCAATGACCATTATCTCGATGTGCAGGCCGAGACGGGCCGGGCCTTCGTCCGCGGTCGCATGCGCGATGCCGTGGCGCGCTTGCGCGGCGAGGGCGGGCTGCAGATTCACCGCTCCTGGTGGGTGGCGCAGGATCAGATCGCGCGGATCGAGCGCGACGGCCGGGACCATGTTGCCCTGCTTCAGGACGGCCAGCGCATTCCGGTCGGCCGCTCGCGTCTGCGCGAATTGCGGTCTCGCGGCCTGGTCTGAGAAATTCGTGAGTCGGGAGGCGTTACTCGCCCTCGACCCACTCAACCTGCGCGCCGAGGCTTCGGAGGTTTTCCACGAAGTTCGGGTGCGCGCGGCGGATCGGGTCGGCGTGGCGGATCAGGCTTTCGCCCGGGCAGCGGGCGGCGACCATGAAGAGGGCGATGATGACGCGGATGATGTAGGGCGCATCGACGCTCGCCGCATGCAGCGTGGTGTTGCCGTGGATGAT
Source organism: Maricaulis sp. B-26 (assembly GCF_056857855.1). Lineage (NCBI taxonomy): Bacteria > Pseudomonadati > Pseudomonadota > Alphaproteobacteria > Maricaulales > Maricaulaceae > Maricaulis > Maricaulis sp. B-26. The sequence goes on along the minus strand of NZ_JBSXNX010000027.1, from coordinate 33,582 downwards.
GGCGCGGTGCGGATCGCACTGGGTGATGCGCACGCCGAACTTGGCCAGTTCCGGCAGCCAGGCGAGGGCGCCTTCATAGACCTTGTTCCAGATCAGCACCTCGCCGTGGCAGCACGCTGCCAGCGCGGTGAAGGGCGGCAGCAGGTCGGCCGGGATATAGGGCCAGGGCGCAGCCTCGATCTTCGGCAGGAGCTGGGGCGTGTGCGGCTCGGCGATATTGAGCGTCTGACCCGCCCGGACCAGTGAATATTCGCCGTCGTCCTCGACGATCACGCCGAGCTTGCGGAAGGTGTCGTTGATCAGCGGGAAGTGCTGTTTCACGCGGTTGAGCACGCGCACTTCGCCGCCTGTGGCGGCGCCGATGGCGAGGAAGGTCATGATCTCGTGGTGATCGTCGCCGACCGCATAGGTGCCGCCCTTGAGCGTGCGCGATCCCTTCACCGTCAGCTTCGACGTGCCGACGCCCTCGATCTCCACGCCCATGCCCTGCAGCGCAACGCAGAGATCCTGCACATGCGGCTCGGCGGCGGCATTGTTGATCGTGCAGACGCCTTCGGTGACGGCTGCCAGCATGAGGAAGTTCTCGGTCGTGGTGACCGAGGAATATTCCAGCCAGATATCGCAGGCGTCCGGCTTGTGGCCGAGCGAGAAGGTGGTCGGCGAGAAGCCGGAAACCTCGACGCCGAACTTGCGGAAGACGTGCACGTGCGGGTCGATCTCGCGCATGCCGAGCGAACAGCCCTTGGAATCGGTCTCGAGGCGAACCTCGCCGAGACGGTAGAGCAGGGGCGCGATCAGCAGGACGGCGGAGCGGATGCCCGAGGGCAGGGCCCAGTCGCCGGCGGTTTCGGCGGTGACCGCCTGGCCGGACATGTGGATCTCGCCCTTTTCCTTGTCCCAGTCGATCTTCACGCCGATCGAGCGCAGGAAGTCGGTGATCTTGGCGACGTCGGTAATGTCGGGAACATTGGTCAGCGTGACCGGCTCGTCGGCGAGCAGCGAGGCGCAGAGCAGTGGCAGGACGGAATTCTTGTTGCCCGACGGGTGGATGGTTCCGGAAAGCGGATGTCCGCCGTGGATCAACAGGTCTGCCATGTATTCGGCTCCGGTTCTAAGCGCTCGCAGGCCTGGCCGGCAGGTCTGCTGGGTACGGTCACAGAGGACGGTCGCACGCGATTTCCAGGACACGGGAATGACGGTCGTATCGGGTTCGGTCGCGGCCGGTCTTGCTGCGGTGGTGTAGACGAGGGCGTTTTGCGGGGCAAGCAGGGCATCATTGTGACCCGGACCTGTCCGCAAGCGGGCCTTTGTCCGGCCATTCAGAGGGGCAAAACGCACGGGTGCGATCAGGGTGCTCTCGCCTATCGGAGCGCTCTCGCCTAAAGTCGCGGCATGCGGCCCTACATCTTCTCCTTCCGGATCCGAGGCGTCGTCGTGCGGGCGGAACCGTCCTGGCTTTTCCTGGCGCTGCTGGTCGGCTGGTCGCTGGCGTCCGGCTTCTTCCCCGGACTGGAGCAAAGCTTTACGGGCACGACCTATATCGTCATGGCGGTCGCCGGCGTTCTGGGGCTGACCTTCTCCATTATCGCGCACGAGCTCTCGCACACCTTCGTCGGCCGCGCTTTCGGCATGCCGATCAATCACGTCACGCTCTTCCTGTTCGGCGGGGCGGCAGAGCTCGAGGCCGAGCCGACCGATGCCTATCAGGAACTCCTGATGGCGCTGGCCGGTCCAGCGATGAGTGTCTTCCTGTCGGTGGTTTTCGGGCTGGCGTCCGGGCTGGTGACGACGGGTACGCAGATCACGCCGGTCGCGCTGGTGCTGTCCTATCTCAGCCTGATCAATCTCATCCTCGCCATATTCAACATGCTTCCGGCCTTCCCGCTTGATGGTGGCCGCGTCCTGCGGGCGATGATCTGGATGTTCATCAAGGACCAGTTCGCCGCGACGCGGATGGCCAGCCGGGCCGGCGAAGCCTTCGGCATCGTCTTCATGGTGATGGGGGCTTTCGTCCTGCTTGCCGCCGGTTCGATCGCGGGGGCGTGGTGGGTGCTGATCGGTTTCTTCCTGCGCAATGCGGCCATCGCCTCGCGCGTGCAGATGGAAACCCGGAGGGCTCTTGCCGGTGTCCAGGTCGGCGATCTGGTGTCACCCGCCTTCGAGACCGCCGATGCCGGTCTCAGCGTTGCGGATTTCATCCGCTCAAAACTCGTCATGCATCATCGCGACTGGCTGCCCGTGGTGCGCAGCAATGGCGAACTGGTCGGCGGTGCGGGCGTGGAGGATGCGCGGGCGGTGGCCTCAGACGCGCGTGCTTCGACGCCGCTCGGCGAGATCGCAGTCTCCCCGCGCGAGGTCGAGGTCGTCGCGCCGACGGACGGGGCCGATGCGGCTTTTCTGCGCCTGCAGAGGCAGCATCTCGACCGCGTCTATGTGGTGGATCGCGGGCGTCTCATGGGCGTGCTCGCGCTTTCCGACCTGACGGCCTATGCGCGCATGCACACCCTGTTTTCCGACGCCCGCTTTCACGAAAGCGGCAGCTGAGCCTTAGCGGCGGGTGGAGGGCCAGAATTTCCACTGCATGCGCTGCACCGCGAGGACCACGCCCGTGATGCCGAAGATCAGCGCGATGATGCTGGTCACCTTGATCCACCAGGAATTGAAGTTCTCGCGAGTGGACCAGTCCATGATGTGCAGGCCCCAGAAGAAATCGAAGACCCGCCACATCGTGGTGCGTACGGCGCGAAGCTCGCCGGTCTGGCTGTTTATGTAAAACGTGGTCGGAGGGGTATCCTCGCCCGCCTCGAAATCGATCCGCCAGGCGGGGACGCCGAGGCCCGCTTCGCGCGGCGGGGTGTCGAGCCATTCCTGGGAAATGACCTCGCCGAGACCGGACTGGCGTGCCTGTGCGATCGACAGGGCGAGGGCTTCGGGAACCGGAGACAGGCTCTCGCCGGTGCGGGCATCCATCATGAGCGGCCCGTCGGCCGTCTCCAGGCGCCAGACCGGTTCGCCGGCAAGCGTGCCTGTGCGGGCCGAAAGGACTTCGGTTCCGGCACTCGACAGGATTTCCGGAAGCGGGAGGGTTTCCCCGACCCAGGCAATGCTCTCGCGCGGTTCAGGCGTCCGCAGGTGTTCGCCGCGAACCTCCTCGATCGGAACGATGACCATGACCAGGCCGGAGAGCAGCCACAGCATGACCTGACCCCCGACAAAGATACCCAGCCAGAGATGAATCTTGCTCATCATCCGAAACAGCTTCATTGCGTCCCTCCAAGGCGTCCGGGCGGCGTTGCGCCGCCGCCCGGCAATATCCGGTCAGCCGCGAATAGTCAGCCTGATGCCGAAACTGCGGCCGGGACCCGGCAGGCGTTCCCCTACGCCGACATCGGATCCTGTATTGCGGTTATAGCCCGCGAGGTGGCGACGATAGGCATGATCGAGCAGGTTTTCGAGACCCGCCGACAGATGGACCTGCTCCGTGACCTGCCACTGGCCGCTCAGATTGATCAGGACATGGCCCGGCGTCGACGCTTCCGAATTTGACGCCGCGACCCGGTCCTGCTCCGCGACGGCCAGCGTTTCCAGGGTCGCGGACCATGATCCGGTCTCATAGGTCGCGGCCAGACGCAGGTTGGGCGGGGTGATCCGGTAGAGCGCGTCGTCGATATCGCGGCGCTCGCCCTCGACCCAGGAGGCCACGCCGTCCAGTCGCCAGCGCGCCGACATGCGCAGGCCGAAATCGACATCCAGGCCCCACAGGTCTGCATCGGTATTGCCGAAACGCAGGGGCGTCGGATCGCCATTCATGGCGGAGACCATCTCGACCGGGCTGTCGGTCACGCCCGGCGTCGCATCGAATAGAACGCCCTGGATGTAGTCGTCGATACGCCGATAGAAGACGGTCGGGCGCGCGTAGGCGCGCGCGCCGGACCAGTCGAGGCCGGCTTCCGCGATCCAGGCCGTCTCCGGGGCCAGCCCTGCCTCGCCGACATAGGTATTGCCGTCTGCGAGCCCGCCGCTTGCCGGTGTGGGCAGCCAGGCGAAGCGCTCGACATGGGTCGGCACGCGGGTCTTGCGGGCGAGAGTGACGCGCAGCGTGGTGCGCTCGCTCACCGGGCGCCAGAGACGGGCGACGGCATCGACTGTCATGTCCTCGGTCTCTCGCCCGGACATGTTGAAGCCCATGGCCAGCATCCCCGGCATCGGCGGGACGGCGCTGCCGGTCGAGGCCGTGCCGGCCGTAGCGTTGTGCCGATCGATCCTGAGGCCCAGCTCGCCCTGCCAGATGCCCGTATTGCCTGTCCATTCGGCGAAGACCCCGAAGCGCGAGATGCCGATATCCGGGAAACTGGTCAGGAAGAAATCCGCATTGGCCGGGTTGGTGATGGTCACGTCGTGATCGGCCTGCTTGCCGTCCATACCCAGGCGGATATCGCCGCCCAGCAGGGGATGCGTCACGTCCACACCGGCCGATCGCGTCGTCGCATGGGCATAGGTCTCGCGATACATCCTCATCGAGGCCGGGGCCGGGCGCAGGTCGAAATTATTCATCGCATGATCGACATCGCTCCAGGCGGCGAAGGCGTTGACTACGGTCTCGCCGAACGCACTGCGCCAGGTCCCGCGCGCCACGTCCGTATCGAAATAGCGGATATCCATGGCAAAAGGCGGATTGCCCGTGGGGCCGGTTTTCTGTCGTCGCAGGTCGAGCCCGAATTCGTGATCGCCCGAGCGCGCGCCGAAGCCGAGACCGACGACATCGCGTTCATGACGCGAACCGCCGATCGTGCCGCCGGGGAAATCGATATCGCCCCCATCCTCGTGCGAAGCCAGAACGTGCAGGCGCATCGCACGGTTGGCGATGCCGGCAATGCCGCCGACGGCCAGGCTTTCATCGGTCGAGCGCCAGCCTGCGGAGAGGTCGTAGCGTAGGGAGAGGTCGGAGGAGTCGGTGAAAGCCACCCGTTTGAAGACGGCATCCACACCGCCGGCGAGCCCCGGCCCATGCCGGACCGGGCTGACGCCGCGGGCGACTTCCACCCGCTCTATCAGGACGGGGGGCGCATAGTGCAGGGGCGGGTCCATGAGATTGGGACCGCCGGATGCGAAGTTCATCCCGTCGATCCGGACATTCACGCGCGGGCCGAACAGGCCGCGATACTGGACCTGGCCGGACAGGGCGCCATTGCCGATGGCTGCGGTGCCGGGAAGGCGGGCGAGAATGCCGGCCGTATCGGGGCCTGACGGGGCCGCACCGGCCGGATCGATCCGGTCCGTGCCGATGGTATCCGTCCTGGGGCCGCGCACGGTGATCACGTCGAGCAGGGGATCGGCCGCCGCCTGGGCGAAGGAGGCAGGGCTGACGACGATCGTCGTGGAAAGCAGGGCGAGGGCGAGCGAGCTCGCCGAAGCAAGATGGACGCGTTTCATGACGCACACTCCTTGGCCGCCCGGCAGGGCGGCTGACTGACACAATTCGGGTTTCGGGATGTCAGGCTGTGTGCGGCGGAGCGCGGGCGGGCGGCCTTGCGGCGAAGGCGCGGATTGCGTGATGCGACCCGTACGGCGGCAGACCGGGGCCGGTCTCGATCTGCGGACGCAGGAGAACTGGCGGTACGGGCAGAATGCCCAGAGCGGCGGAGGTCGCGGCGAAAGCACAGCTGCGATCCGGTCCGGACATGTCTGCGTCCGGCGCGGCTGGCGCGTCGCGAATCTCGCCCGTGTCCAGATCGAGCCAGCGCTCGGTCGCGCCCCGTCCGGTACAGAAGACGACCGAGAAGCTGCCCGTGACGCCGTCCCGGCCCAGCATATAGCCGTGCGGCAGGCAGGCCTGGGTCCCGGCGGCCAGAAGGGCGAGCGCCATCACAAGCTGCGCGAAGGCAGTCCGGCCATGTCGCAGGATCATCATCATGATCGTGCAAGTATCAGCGGCGGCCCGTTTGCGCCATGCGACAATCGCAGCAGTTCGGGGCACGGGGCGCAAGAAACGGCTTTTCCGGCGCAGCGTGCGGTTCTAGCGTGTCCGCATGTCCCAGCACGCCGTTCATGCCCATCTGCTCGCGGAAGCCGAACCGCTCTTTCCCGAGTTGCACGCCGCCCTGCTTCGCCTCGGCCCCTTGTCCTTTCCCCGGCGCGATACAGTGCCCTTTCCCCAGTATCTCTGCCGGGCCATTGCCGGCCAGCAGATATCGGTGAAGGCCGCGAGCAGTATCTGGAGCCGCGTCGAAGCGAGCGCCGGCGAGCGCTCACTGCTCGAGCATTTCAGGCCGGAGAATACGGACAGTCTGCGGGCGTGCGGGCTGTCGGGTTCCAAGACACGTACCATCATTACCATCGCCGAGACGCACCGCGATCAGGGGCTGGATGCCGAGGCGCTGCGGGCGCTTTCACCGGAAGAACGGGCCACGCGCCTGACCGAGATCTGGGGCGTCGGGCAATGGACGGCGGACATGATGAACATGTTCTATTTCGGCGAGCCGGACATCTGGCCGGACGGGGACGTCGCAGCGCGCAAGACGCTGGAGCGGCTGACCTCGAAGCGGCGCAAGACGGTGCGCACTGCCGAGCGTTTCAAGCCCTATCGTTCCTGGCTGGCGCTCTATATGTGGGCCCATGTCGATGCGCCGCCGGATGGCAAGGCGGCGGTCTGAAAACAGGCCCGGTCGTATCGCCGCAAATTGACGCATACGTCACTCCACTCCGGCCTCGACATCGCATACCGGGCTCTCTAATTTTCCTGAACGCTGTTTACCCCCGTGGCCGCAAGAAGCCATGCGGGGCAAGGTCGATCCAGAGGGGAGTTCCCATGTCCGAACCTGAAGTTCTGAAAGGCCGTTTGCGCCTGCCCGTTTTCGGCTCGCCGCTTTTCATCATTTCCAATCCGGACCTCGTGCTCGCCCAGTGCAAGGCAGGCATTGTCGGGTCCTTCCCCTCGCTCAATGCGCGGCCGGTGAGCCAGCTCGATGAATGGCTCGACCAGATCACCTCCGAACTGGAGAGTTACAACCGCGCCAATCCGGACAACCCGGCCGCGCCTTTCGCTGTGAACCAGATCGTTCACCGCTCGAACGACCGGCTCGAGGAAGACCTCGCCCTCTGCGAAAAATACAAGGTGCCGGTCGTTATCACTTCGCTGGGCGCGCGCGAGGAATTGAATCAGGCGGTTCAGGGCTGGGGCGGCATCACGCTGCACGATGTGATCAACCAGAAATTCGCCCACAAGGCGATCGAGAAGGGCGCAACCGGCCTGATCTGCGTGGCGGCGGGGGCCGGCGGCCATGCCGGTGCGCTGTCGCCCTTCGCCTTCATCGCCGAGACCCGCGCCTGGTTCGACGGTCCGATCCTGTGCTCCGGCGCCATCTCGACAGGTGGCGGCGTCCTTGCCGCGCAGGCCATGGGTGCGGACTACGCCTATATCGGCTCGGCCTTCATCGCGACCGAAGAGGCGCGTGCCGAGGAGAGCTACAAGCGGGCCATCGCCGAAGGCGGCGCCGAGGATATCGTTTACACCAACCTCTTCACCGGGGTTCACGGCAATTACCTGCGCGGCTCCATCGAGGCCGCCGGTCTCGACCCGGACAATCTGCCGGAGAGCGACCCGTCGGCCATGAATTTCGGTTCGGGCGGCGGTTCCAAGGCGAAGGCCTGGCGCGATATCTGGGGTTCGGGGCAGGGGATCGGTTCGGTCAAGGGCGTCCGTCCCGCCGCCGACTATATCGCCGAGCTTGCCGCTGAATACGAGGCGGCCAAGGCACGCGTCTGCGGGTGATGCTAGCCGTCAGGCGCGTCGCGTCGCCTGTCCGTTGAGCGGAATGGCCGACGCGATCGCTTCAGGCTGGTCGAACAGATGATCCGGCGCATGATCAGCGAGGATGTCGCGCGTCGCAAAACCCCAGCTCACAGCGCCGCAGGCGCAGCCGGCTTCGCGGGCGGCTTCGAGATCGCGGACCTCGTCGCCGATGCACAGCGTGGTTTCCGGCGACGCGCCGGCCTTGCGGATGACCTTGCGGAAGACCGAGGCCTTGCCGAACAGGGCCGCGCCGCAGGCGAACTGTCCGAAGCGGCCGGCCAGATCCTGTCCCAGCACTTCGCGCACGGCGACTTCGCCGTTCGAACTCACCAGGGCAAGCTCGGTCCCGCGCTCGGCCAGTTCGTGGATCAGCGGCGCGATTCCCTCGAAGAGATGAATCTTGTCGACATTCTCGGCGGCCCGTGCCCGCACATCGGCGGCGATGAACGGGATCTTCCATGTGGGGATGGAAAGCTCGTCCATGATCGCCTTCGGCGTCAGGCCGCGCAGCGCCTCCGCCTTGTCCTCGCAGATCGGCGGCAGGTTGTGCTTGTCGACAACCTCTCCCAGCGCCGAACGGAACCAGGTCAGGCTGTCGGCAAGGGTGCCGTCGAAATCGAAGATGATCAGGTCGTAGCGTGCCAATCTGTCCCCACTGGTTTACGCACCCTGTCCGATGCTTTCAGCGATTCTCCCGCGGGAGCACCCGCAATTTTGCGAGGGCTTGATCTGTCGTGGTGCGCGAGGCGTACCATTCGCATGTGACAGCAGGGAGTCCACCTATGGCAAGTGGAAATGGTTTGCGCAGTCTGGCGCTCCTGACGGGAGCCTTCGCCCAGATCGTCTTCGGGGCGCTGCCCTTCGTCCAGGAATGGAGCGAGACCGTAGCGAGCCGCTCCAACGCTATCCCGACTTTGATCACGCCGGCCGGCTATGCCTTTGCCATCTGGAATATACTCTTTCTGGGGTGCGTGCTGTTCGCCCTCTATCACCTTTTCCGGCAGGGGCGGGCGTCGCTGGCGCGGATCGGCTGGCCGGCAGCCGCAGCCTTCTGGGGCAATGCGCTGTGGGAGGTCGTGGTCCCGCTCGACGGGTTCGGGCTGGCCAGCGTGGCGATTATCGGCGCGATCTGGATTTCGCTCGCGATGCTGCTCTTCCAGGCGCAGGCCGTTACCGGCGCGTCGCTCGCCGACAGGATCGCCCGCGCGCCGCTCTTCGCCCTAGCGGGCTGGGTTACGGCAGCCCTGTATGTAAACATTCTCGTGGCGGCGACATCGATGGGTCTGCCCTGGCTGGGATCGGGCGCCACCGGGCCGGCAGTTGCCATTCTCGCACTCGCCACGCTCACGGCCGGCTGGTTGAGCTGGCGGACCGGCTCGCTGCTCTATGCGGCGGCTTTCGGCTGGGGGCTGGTCGCGATCCGGGCCGCCAATCTGTCCGGTTCGCCGTCGCCCGCGAACGAACTGATTGCCGGACTTGCCCTGGCGGCGATCGGGATCGTCATCCTCGGACTTGCAGCAGGCTGGATACGACGCTTGCGGCAGCGCTGAAACGAAAAGGCCCCGTTCCGGCGGAACGGGGCCTTCTTTCGAACTGTGTCGCGATCAGATGCTGGTGAGCCAGTCCGGCTTCACGAAAGGCATGTCCAGATCGTCGGCGACCGGCTTGTAGCAGATCTCGCCTTCGGCGGTGTTGAGGCCGCGCGCGAGGTGCGGGTCGTCGTTGAGCGCCTGCCTGGGGCCCTTGTTGGCGATGGCCAGGCCGAAGGGCAGGGTCGCATTGTTGAGCGCCACGGCCGAGGTGCGGGCATAGGCGCCCGGCATGTTGGCCACGCAGTAGTGGACCACGCCGTCGATGATGTAGGTCGGGTCGTCGTGCGTGGTCGCCTTGGACGTCTCGAAACAGCCGCCCTGGTCGATGGCGATGTCGACGAGCACGGCGCCGTCCTTCATCTCCTTGAGCATTTCACGGGTGACCAGTTTCGGTGCTGCAGCGCCCGGGATCAGCACGGCACCGATAACGACGTCCGCATCCTTGACGGCCTGCTCGAGCGCCGCCTGGGTGGAGTAGGCGGTCTTTACCGCGCCGGCGAACTGTTCGTCGATCTCGGCGAGGCGCTTGTTGGACCGGTCGAAGACGGTCACGTCGGCGCGGGCGCCGATGGCCATTTCCGCCGCATGGGTACCGGCAACACCGCCGCCGATGATGACGACGCGGGCCGGCAGCACGCCCGGCACACCGCCCAGCATCAGGCCGCGGCCGCCCTGGGCCTTCATCAGGCAGTGGGCGGCGACCGAGACGGACATGCGGCCGGCGACCTGGCTCATCGGGGTGAGCAGGGGCAGGCGGCCGTCATTGTCGGTGACGGTCTCGTAGGCGATGGACAGGCAGCCGGCCTTGCGCAGGCCTTCGGCCTGGACGCGGTCGGCGGCGAGGTGGAGATAGGTGTAGAGCGTGTGGTGAGGACGCAGCATCGCCGTCTCGGACGGTTGCGGCTCCTTCACCTTGACGATCAGCTCGCCTTTCTCGAACACGGATGCCGCGTCGGGCAGCACGGTGGCGCCGGCGGCGATATAGGCCTCGTCGCTGAATCCGATCCCGTCCCCGGCCGTTGTCTCGACATAGACCTCGTGCCCGTGGCGCACGAATTCGGCCACACTATTGGGGGTCAGACCGACGCGATACTCGCGGACCTTGATCTCCTTGGGGACACCGATGCGCATGTTTGTTTCCTGTCTGCTCGCTATTGCGCAAGACGCTGCGGAGAATCTTCGACGCCGCCACGTTTGCGCGAATGAATTTGACAATCCCGTCGGGCTGTGTGAATTATCGTGCGCCAAACGGTTTCGGCGGCGATGTATATACGTCGTGCGCGCGGAAATCCACAATGATCTGCGGCGATGCGATTAATCCGGGGAAGGGTGTTTCATGCGTCTGGACAGTGTCGACATCTCCATTCTCACGGAGCTTCAGGAACATGGCCGTCTGACCAATGCGGAACTGGCGGAACGTGTCGGGCTATCGGCCTCGGCCTGCCACCGGCGCGTGAAGGCGCTGGAGAGTGCGGGTGTCATCGACCGCTATGTGGCCATTCTATCCGAAAAGGCTCTGGGCCGCGGAATCACGGTTTATGTCCAGGTCACGCTCGACAATCAGAAGCGCGAAACGCTCGTCGGCTTCGAGGAAGCGGTCGAGCATGTGCCGGAAGTCATGGAATGCTATCTGATGAGCGGCGATGCGGACTATCTCGTCCGCGTCCTGGTGCGCGACGCCAATGATTACGAGCGCGTCCACCGGGAAGTCCTCTCGGGCCTTCCCGGCGTGGCACGCCTGGTCTCCAGCTTCACCATTCGCCGCGTCTTCTCCCGCACGGCGATGCCGGTGCCGGAAATCGTCAGCGTCTGACTCAGGGCATCCGCCCTCGCGTCTGCGGGGCTAGACGTGCATGACCTCGCCGCGCATCGAGAACAGGATGGCGAGCGTTTCCTGCTTTTCCGCCTCGCCGATGCCGTTCTTGTCCAGCGCGGCCATGGCGTCGTCGAGGGCGGCGACGAATTCCTCGCCATTGATGTTCATGCCCTTGTGGACGGACACCATGTCCTTGCCCTTGTAGATTTCGGGGCCGCCCGAGCCGGTGATGAAGAACTCCGCAACGGTCCGTTTGAGAGCGGCTTTGTCGGAGTTTTCGAAGCGCGCCGCGATGAGCGGGTTTTTCGCGTGAAGTTCGACGAGATCATCGGCGATACGCGTGATCCCCTCAGTGCCGCCAAGGCGATCGTACAGGCTCTGTCCCATGAAAACCTCTCTGTCCGGTTTCGTAACAGGGAGAGAGGCTAAGGTGCCGATTCCGGGCTGCATAGTTCTAAAAGTGAACTTGAGGAATTGTTCAGCTAGAATAAAGCTGCAGGCATTGGGGAGAAGACACCATGCCGGATTACAGACAATTCTGCCCGGTGGCCATGGCCGCCGAGGTGTTGTGCAGGCGTTGGACATTAATACTTCTACGGGAACTGATCGCGGGCTCCACCCGCTTCAACGACCTGCGACGCGGTGTGCCGCGCATGTCGACAGCCGTGCTCTCGCGGCGGCTTCGGGAGCTCGAGGCGGCAGGCATCGTCACGCGGTCGCGCTGCGGCGCCGGCGGGGTTCACGAATACCGGCTTACCGCTGCGGGCGAGGACCTGAAATCGGTCGTCGAGGCGGTCGGCTTCTGGGGGCAAAGATGGGTGGATGCGGATCTGTCGCTGGAAAAGCTCGATGCGTCCTTGTTGATGTGGGACATGCGGCGCAATCTCGTTCCCGATCCCTTGCCCAAGCGGCGTAGCGTCATCCAGTTCCATTTCGACGGCAGCCCCACGGGCGACGCGGACTGGTGGCTGATCGTCGATGCCGACGGCGAGGTGGATCTATGCTCGATCGATCCGGGCTTTCCGGTGGACCTTCTGGTTCGCGTCCCGCTGCGAGAGATGACCGCGATCTGGATGGGGCTGTCCGAAATCGAGGCCGAGCGTGCGAGCGGCCGGCTCCGGACGGACGGAGACCCGGCGATCGACGGCTGCATGTCAGACTGGCTGGGCCGCTCGCCCTTCGCCGCCGAGGCCAAACTCGCCGCGGTCTGAGGCAGCGCCTGCAGCAACTCCGGACTTGCCGGGCCGGGGCTTCACCGCTAAGTGCGCGTCATGACCGATAACCGCTACGACAATCTCGGCCAGCTCGGCGCGACAACGCCGCTGCCCGACAATCCCGAGACCGCCGAACTCGAGCGCGTGGCGAATCCGTGCGACGCGCCCTATATGGCGCGCTTCGTCTGCCCGGAATTCACCTCGCTCTGCCCGGTGACCGGTGCGCCGGACTTTGCCCATCTCGTGATCGACTATGTGCCGCGCGACTGGATCGTGGAGTCGAAGTCGCTCAAGCTCTATCTCGGCAGCTTCCGCAATCACGGTGCCTTTCACGAAGCCTGCACGACCGGTATCGGCCAGCGCCTGGTCAAGGAACTCGACCCGGTCTGGCTGCGCATCGGCGGCTACTGGTATCCGCGCGGCGGCATTCCGATCGACGTCTTTTTCGCGACCGGCGAACCGCCGGCCGGCGTCTGGATCCCCGACCAGGACGTACCGCCCTATCGCGGGCGCGGCTGATCCCGCGCGTCCAGGCGGGCATCCCGGACAACAAGAAAGGCGCGGCAGACAGTCTGTCACGCCTTTCTTCTCTGGTCCGACAGCCCCCTGCCGACCGGAAAAATTCGATCAGAAATCCAGCTGGAGACGCATCTGCACGGTGTCGCTGGTCTCGGTATAGGCCGGCGCGCTGTGCTCGGAGGTGACATAGTTCAGCATCAGGCGGGCATGACGTTCCAGGTGCCAGTTCACGCCGGCGCTGAAGGAGTCGATGTCGCCAAGGCCGGCATCGCCGAGATCGGCGTGGTCGAGTCGTGCGACGATCTGCCAGGCGCCGGGGCCGCCGTCGGAGATGGCCGCGGCCGGCGTGATGCGGTTGAACGAGCCAGACGATGTCTTGTAACCGCGGGACTCGCCGGTCAGGAACCAGCCACCCTCGATGAAGGCCGTGTCGAAGGCCGGATTGCCGGCAGGGCCGTCCAGTTCGAGGCGGGAGATTTCGCTGTGGACGTGGAAGGGACCGCGAATCCAGGCGGCTTCCAGACCGAGATAGTCGGAGCTGTCGGCTTCGCCGAGCGCGGCGCCGGTGCGATAGTCGGCGGCGGCGAAGCGGTTGGACAGGTGCGCCTGCGGATAGACGCGGACTCGCGTGCCGCCGTCATATTCCGTTCCCCGCCAGGAACCGCCCAGATGGATGCGGTTGCCGTCGATCTCGCGCGACCAGGTCACGCGCAGCGCTGCAGCACTGGAATCGTCGGTCTCGCGGAAGGCGAAATTATTGTCCATCGGTGCGCCGAACAGGCCTGCGGCGACGGTGAAATCGCTGCCCGACCAGAACCAGGCGGCGCCGATGCGGCGGCCCAGACCGAACAGATCGGTACCCATGGAGCGTTCCATGAAGGAGCCGTAGCGCGAGGAGGTCTGCTCCTCGAGCGAGTTCATGGTCTTGAAGTAGCCGAACTGGAAGCTGCCGAACTCGGTGGCGTAGCGGACGAGCAGGTCGTTCGTTTTCACGTCGTCGCTGGCGAAATCGAACTCGGCCACGAATTTGAGCGGGCCGCGCTCGGCCTGCACGCCGAGGCGTGCGGTGCGAAACTCGTCGTCATCGGTCGGCGCGCCGGTCAGCGGGCTGGACCAGTCGATATCGGCGACGTCGTAATAGACGCGGCCGCGCAGGCGGATTTCCGTATCCGAGGCTTCATGGGTGACGACCGGACCCGGCGCCATGGAAAAATCCCAGTCTTCGGCCTGAACCGGCAGGGTGAAGGCGAGGGGAAGCAGGGCGGCAGCTGTGGCCGTGCTGAGGAAGTTGCGCATGGTTCTGTTTCCTTGCATCGGGGCGGGCTATGCGGCCCGGATCTTGTCGAGGAACCCGGTGAGAGTCGATTTCAGGCGTTCGGCATCGCTGGTTACGCTGCGCGCTGCGTCGAGCACCTGGCTGGCGCCGGTATCGGTCTCGCGGACATTGTCCGTCAGGGCGGAAATGCTTTCCGTGACCTGCGCGGTGCCGTCCGCAGCCTGCGATACGCTGTTGGCGATCTCGCTCGCCGCGGCATCCTGCTGCTCGACCGCCGAGGCGATCGCCGTCGCGCCCTCGGACACGCGGTCGATCATGCCTGTCATCGTGGTGATCGCCGTAACGGCCTGGTCGCCGCTCTTCTGGATGGCATCGATCTGGTCGGCGATATCCAGCGTGGCTTTCGCTGTCTGGTCGGCGAGCGCCTTCACTTCCGAGGCGACGACGGCGAAGCCCTTGCCGGCATCGCCCGCGCGCGAGGCTTCGATAGTCGCGTTGAGCGCGAGCAGATTGGTCTGTTCCGCGATCGACTGGATCAGGGTGACTACATCGCCGATCTTGACCACCGCATCGCCGAGCCCGGTCACGGTCACGCGCGTGACTTCCGCTTCCTGGACGGCATTGCGGGTCAGTTCCTGTGAATCGGTCACCTGACGGTTGATTTCGCGAATGGAGGAGGTGAGTTCCTCGGCGGCCGAGGCCACGGCCTGGGTGTTTGCCGAGGTTTCCTCCGCCGCGCTGGCGACGATCGCCGAGCGTTCGCCGGACTGTTCCGCAGTGCTGCGCAGCTGGGCGGCGACCGCGCTCATATTCTCGGCGGCCGTGGCGACGTCCTTCGCGATCGTGCCGACCTGGGCGTCGAACTCGTCGGCCATCTGGTGCATCAGGCGGCGCTTTTCTTCCGCGTTGCGGGCCTCCGTCTCGGCCTGCTCGGCGGTGAGACGGTCCATCTCCTCCTTGTTGCGCTTGAAGACAAGGACCGCGGCGGCCATGCGACCGATCTCGCCGCCTTCGTCCTGTGCGGGAACATCGAGGTCGGTGCGGCCACCGGCCAGCTCGCCCATGGCATCGGTCAGGCGGGTAACCGGGTTGGCGATGGAACGTCCGACCCACCAGCAAAGGGCGCCGGCGACAAGAGCGATAGCGACAACCATGGTCAGGGTAATCATGCGGATGCGCTGACGCTCTGCTTCAAGCGCCGCCATGGCCGCATTGCCCTCAGAGTGTGCTCTTTCGAGCATAACGTCGAAGTCCGGCTCCATCTCGGCGAAGATTTCGCTCATCGCGCCAATTGTCTCGTTCAGTTGAAGCCGGTTTTCCGCCCAGGCGTGAAATCCGCGCGAATAGGCCTGCATGAGCGCGCGTATTTCGGCGATGTCCGCAGCCGGATAGTCGCGCGTGTCAAGCATAGCGTCGAATTCCGCGATACGCATATCGTGGCGTTCGATATAGCGGGGCTCGATGCGAAGCATGAAATCCTTCTCGTGCCGGCGCATCATCAGCATCAGGACGGTCAGGCCGTCATCGCCGAACACGGCGAGGCGGTCCTCGACATCGCGCACGGCACTGCGGAGCTCTCCCTGCAGACCGTCTTCATGCGTCAGGCCAAGTTCAATCTGCTCTGCTACGACGCGGCGAAAGGCTTCCCTGTGACGGGGCAGGTTGCCCTGAAGGCGCTCGACAGCCGTGGTGATTTCGGCGGGAGCCCCGAGCGAGCGAATTGCCTCGAGGTTGGCGGCAACGACATCCGCATCGGCTTCGTAACGATCCAGATAGCTTGCATCGCTGCGGAGCAGGAAGTCCTTTTCGCGCCGCCGCATCTGCAGGGCGCCGATCTCCGTTTCCATCGCCAGTCGTTCGATCTCGGCGAAGCGCTGCTGAGAGTCGAGTGCCCGACTGGTGCTGTTGTCGCTGTACCAGAGCGTGGCAGCGAGCGAGATGAGCGTAAAAGCGATCAGGCCACCCAGGAGGCCAATTCGTGCATAAACAGAAAGAGCTTTGATCCCTTGCATGCGTCGTCCCTCGTTTTTTCTAACGCTGGAAGTGCACGTCGAATACCTCCAGGCCTTAATAATCGCGGTCGGAATGGGGATAAGCTGCTCGGATCGATAGTTGTTTGAAATGAGTGGGCATTGGGGTTTTGTTAACTGGGGCCTGATCGCCCGCTGTCGGTGCGGCGATCGAAAAATTATGCGATTTCGGTATGTTGCATGAGTGTGAACATAGTGGAATGCGCGCGCTATTTCGCCGCGGACGCGCCGATTGCTTGCGTGTTTATGCAGATTTCGAATGCGAGGTACGCCGCTGCGCGCGAGGCCGCTTGACGCGACAGTGATAGAAGCAGCTGATTTTAATATATAATACGCTGCGAAGTCGTGACGGTAATCACGCGCGTCGTGTCTCGCTAGGCCTTCCAGCGACCGACATGTGCGCGGGGGCGGACCCGCTCGACGGGTTCGTCGCTGGCCGAGCCGACATAGACGAAGCCGGCGATGCGTTCGCCCGAGCGCAGTCCAAGCGCGTCCTTTACGTCGGGATCATAGGCATACCATTCGGTCAGCCACTGCGCGCCATATCCCATGGCGGACGCGGCAATCAGCATGTTCTGGCAGGCAGCACCGGCGGACAGGATCTGCTCCCATTCGGGAATCTTGTGCTTTTCCAGCACGGTCGAGATCACGGCAATGACGAGCGGGGCCCGTTCGAAGCGGGCGGCCTCGAAGCGGATCTGCTCTTCGGTCGCGTCCGCCGTCTTGGCGGCGAACACCTTGCCGAGAATATTGCCGAAGCTTGCGCGAGCATCGCCCTCGAAGACGACGAATCGCCAGGGCGCCAGCTTGCCGTGATCCGGCACGCGGCTGGCGATGCCGATCAGCTGTTCGACCTGCTCGGGCGAGGGGCCGGGCTCGCTCAGCGCGATCGCGGTCGTCGAGCGCCGGCGCGTCAGCAGGGTCAGGGTTTCCGCGTTCGGGTGGCTCGGGGCAAGGCGCTCGCCGGGACCGGGAAATGCGGGTGAAACCTGTTCATTCATGTCGGATGCCTGCATGCTGACGGTGGAAGTGTTTTTTGACCGAAATGGTCCGTGCTCGGTATACCTTCCGGACTGGCGCATTGGAATGCGTTGCTGGGGGTGGGAGTCGTAACAGGTATGACAGCAGATTTCGCCATCGGGGATGATACGCCGGCCGATCGCCGCCGGCGCAAGGTCCGCGAGGCCATTATCGATGCCGCAGAGGATATCTTCACGGCGGAAGGCGAGGAGGGCATCTCCATGCGCCGCCTGGCGGAGGCCATCGATTACAGTCCTGCGGCGATCTACAAGTACTTCGCTTCCAAGGACGATCTCTTTACGGCCATACGCGACATGTTCTTCGAACGCCTGCTGGCACGGATCAACCAATCCATGGCGGAAGGCGGCGAGACCGGAGCGCTGTGCGCCCGCTGCATGCGGGCCTATATCGAGACCGGCATGGAAGAACCCAATCACTATATGATGGCCTTCTCGCCCACCACGACGAAGAAGCCTCACCTGCACGAGGAGACCGAGACGGCCTATCAGGCCGAACAGGCGCTGGTGCAGATGATCGTGAAAGGCCAGGAGGAAGGGCAGTTCCGTGATTTCGATCCGCACGTCGCATCGAAAAGCGTCTGGGCGAGCCTGCACGGGTTGACCATGCTGATGGTGTCCATCGACGATTTCCCGGGGGGCATGCCGGGCTCGGAACATGTCACGCGCGATGCCGTCATAGAGCAGCATGTCGACAGTGTGCTCCGCGGGCTCATGAAATAGCGCATGGGTTGGATACGAAAATAAATAAACACCGTTCACTTTTCAAACGGCGTTAGATGCACTACATCCCGTTGCAAGATGCAGCGAGGGTAGTGTCGACATGTCTCTCTACAAACGGCCATTGGGCGCAGGCAGCATGGTGGTCATGGCCATGGTCATGGTCTCCGCACTCGTATTCGGCGTCTCGTCGCTCCGCGCCGAGGCGAACGGGGTCGCATCGACGCCACCGCCGTTACCGGTGTCCGCCCTTGAGGTGCACTACTCGACCGATGCTCGCACGGAAGAGCGCTTTCCGGGCATCGTTACCGCGCGGCGCGAAAGCGCGCTCGGCTTCGAACGGGGCGGCCGGATCGAGTCGGTGAATGTCGATGTCGGCGACCGCGTCGCGGCCGGCGACATCCTGGCCCGCCTCGATATTCGCGCGCTCGCCGCCCAGATCGCGGCAGCCGATGCCCAGACCGCTGAAACGGCGGCGCAGACCGCGCTGGCCCGAGAGACCGAGGACCGGCAGGCGCAACTTCTGGCGCGCGGTCATATCTCCCAGCAGCGTTTCGACGAGGTCCGCACCTCCACCCGCGCGGCCGAGGCCCGCCAGGCCGCAGCGGCGGCAGCGGCCGATGCGCTGCGCGTGCAGTCGGACCTGTCCGTGATCACCGCGCCCTATGACGGCGTCGTCACCGAGCGTCTCGTCGATGAGGGCGCGATCGCGACGCCGGGCCAGCCCGTGCTCGAACTGGTCGAGACCGGGGCGCTCGAGGTTCGTGTCGGACTGCCGGCGGAGGCCGCATCGGCGCTTCATTCCGGCCAACCCTATCGCTTCACCTCGGATGCCGGCGAAGTCGTGGCGTACTTCCGGGCCGCGACCGGCATCGTCGACCGTCAGACCCGGTCGGTGACGGCCGTTTTCGATCTGGACGGCGAGCAGGGCGTGTTGCCGGGCGCGGTCGTCCGCCTTGCCCTCGCCACCGAGATCGGTGCGGACGGATTCTGGGTGCCCACCGCCGCCCTGGCCGAAGGCCGTCGCGGTCTCTGGTCGGTCTATGTCCTGGCCTCTGACGAGGCCGGGACCTGGTGGCTCGAGCCGCGCATCGTGGAGGCCGTCCGCGTCGAGGCCGAGCGCGTTTTCGTGCGCGGCGCAGTGAGCGACGGCGACATGGTGCTGGCGGGTGGTCTCTCGCGCGTCACGCCCGGCCAGCCGGTGGTGCCGGCCCCGATCGAGGCACGCCTGCAATGACCACGCTTTTCTATCGCTTTCCGCGTCTGACCGCGCTCGCCATCTTGCTGCTCGCAGCGGCCGGTTTCGGTGCGCTTTTCTCGCTCGGCCGCCAGGAAGATCCGTCCCTGGTCGAGCGCTACGGCATAATCGTGACGGCCTTTCCGGGGGCCTCCGCCGAGCGCGTCGAGGCGCTGGTCACCGAACCGCTGGAAGACGCGATCCAGGAACTCGCCGAACTCGGTTCCACCAGTTCCGTCTCGCGCTCTGGCGTCTCGACCATCACGCTGGAAATCCGCGAGGATCTGAGTGCGGCCGAGGTCGACCGTGCCTGGACCCTGATCCGCGACCAGGCCGCCTCCGTGGAGGCCGGCTTTCCCGACGGCGTGATCAGCCCGGACGTGCAGCGACACTATCTCGGCGCCGCGACCATGATCGTGGCCCTGAGCTGGGAGTCCGGCGGCCCTGAGAACCTGGCGATCCAGTCGCGCCTTGCCGAAGACCTGGAGGCCCGCTTCCGTAATCTCTCCGGCACCGAGGAAACGCAGATTTTCGGTGGCGCCGAGGAGGAAATCCGCGTTCTCGCCGATCCGGACACACTGGCCGCCCTGGGCCTCTCCGTCGCCGATCTCGCCCGCCTGACCGCGAGCGCCGACGCCAAGTCGCCGGCCGGCGAACTGCGTTCCGGTGCGGTCGATCTGGGCGTGGAGATCGCCGGCGAACTGGACAGTCTCGACCGTATCCGCGCCATCTCGATCGGGGAGGGGGCGAACGGTGCCTTCATCCGCGTCGGCGACGTCGCCGACGTCGAGAAGGGCGTGCGCACGCCCGCCGCCTCCATGGCGATGACCGAAGGACGCCGCTCGGTTTTCGTGGCCGCCTATCTCCAGCCGGAATTGCGGGCCGACCTCTGGTCCGAGGCTGCGGACGAACTGGTCGCGGATTTCGCTGCCTCCGTACCCGGCGTTCGGGTCGAGACGATTTTCCGGCAGGGCGATTATGTGGAGAGCCGGCTTAACGGGCTGGCCCGCAATCTGGGCTATTCGGCCCTGATCGTCTTCGCCGTGCTTTTCCTGATGATGGGCTGGCGCTCCGCGCTGATCGTCGGCACGGCGCTGCCCCTGACGGTGCTGGCCGTGCTCTTGCTCACCCGGATACTCGGCGAGCCGCTGCACCAGATGTCGGTGACCGGCCTCGTCGTCGCACTGGGCCTCCTGATCGACAATGCCATCGTCGTGGTCGACGAATACCGGCTGATGCGCACGCGAGGGATGGATGTTTCCTCCGCCCTGGACCGTGCTCTGCGCCATCTCTTCGCGCCGCTCCTCGCCTCGACCCTGACGACCGTGTTCGCCTTCGCGCCGATCGCGCTCATGCCGGGCTCGGCGGGCGAGTTCATCTCCATGATCGGGATTTCGGTGATCTTCGCCGTCACCACCTCCTTCATTCTCGCCATGACCGTGGTCGGCGCCTTTGCGGCCTGGTTCGACGATCCGAAGGCCGCGGACGGGCCGAAGCGCTTCTGGCGGCAGGGTCTGCATGCCGGACCGATGGCCGGCCTCTACAGGTCCATGCTGGACGCCATTACGGCACGGCCCTGGACCGGCCTGCTCGCCGGGCTGATCCTTCCTTTCGCGGGTTTCGTCGCCGCCTCGACCCTGCCCATGCAGTTCTTCCCGCCGACCGATCGCGACATGTTCCAGCTCAGCCTTCAGCTGCCGTCCTCCGCCTCGATCGCGGAAACGCAGCGCCAGACCGAGCATGCGCGTGAGATCATCGAGGCCTATGAGGGCGTGGAACGCGTTTCCTGGGTGATCGGCGAGAGCGCGCCGCGGACCTATTACAATGTCGTTGGCAACACCTCGGCCGTACCGAGCTATGCCTCCGGCTTCGTGCATACGGCGTCGGCGCGGGACACGGCCCGCATCCTGCCGGAGCTCCAGCGCGAGCTGTCCGCCGCTTTCCCGCAGGCGCGCGTCCTGGCGCTGCCCTACGAACAGGGGCCGCCCATTCCGGCCCCGATCGAGCTGGTCCTGGTCGGTCCCGAGCTGAGCGAGCTCAACCGGCTCGGCAATGAAATCCGCTCCGTGCTGGCACGCACGCCGGGCGTCACCGAGACCGTCGCCCTGCTGGAGATGGGCGAGCCGGTGGCGCGCGTCATGGCCGATGAGGCCTCCGCCGAGCTGGCCGGCCTGCGTCTGTCGGACCTGGCCAACGGGCTGCGCGGCGAGCTCGACGGCGTGATCGGCGGCAGTGTGCTGGAAGGCACGCAGGAACTGCCTGTTCGCATCATCGCCGACGATGAACGCCGGGCCAGCCTCTCCTCCATTTCCGGGTCTCCCCTGGCATCGCCGGGCTCTGCCATTCTAGCCTCTCCCCTGGCAGCGCTCGGCGATGTCGCCCTGTCTCCCCAAGTGGCGATCATCCCGCACGAGGACGGTCACCGGGTGAACACGATCTACGGTTATCTGGAACCCTTCCTCCTGCCGGCACCGGCGCTCGAGTACTTCTTCGCCGAGCTGGACGCGGCCGGGATTGAATTGCCGCCGGGCTACGAGCTGCAGGTCGGCGGCGAAGCCGAGGAACGCGGCAGCGCCATGGCCGATCTGTTCGGCACGGCTGTTCCGCTGCTGGTGCTGATGATCGGTTCGGTCGTGCTGGCCTTCAACAGTTTCCGCTATGCCGGCGTGATCTTCGTCGTGGCCTTTCTCTCGGTCGGTCTGGCCATGTTCGGCGTCTGGCTGTTCGGGACGCCGCTGGGCTTCAATGCCATTGTCGGCTCGATGGGGCTGATGGGACTGTCGATCAATGGCGCCATCGTCGTCCTCTCCGCGCTGCGGACTGCGCCGGCCGCCGTCGCGCTCGAACCTGGCGCGGTCCAGGCCACGGTGATAGATGCGACACGCCATATCATTTCGACCACGCTGACCACGATCGGCGGTTTCGTACCGCTCCTGGTCGCGGGCGACAGTTTCTGGCTGCCCTTCGCCTCGGCCATGGTCGGCGGCGTGGCTGGTTCGGCGATCCTCGCCCTGGTCTTCGCGCCCGCCGCTTTCGTTCTGCTGACCCGGCTCTCGCACAAGAAGCGCAAGCTCGCCGCGCGCCTGAAGCACCATGCCGGCGAGGGCGATATCTTGCCGGGGCTGGCCGAACGCGCCTAGATCGCAGAAGCCGCCAAGGGAGGCCGCCATGGCCGCGAAGCGAGGCCCCTGGGATATCCGGGCGCAGAAGACCGTCTACGAGAACGACTGGATGCAAGTCGTCGATCATGCCGTGATCCGTCCGGGCGGCGATCCCGGCGTCTATGGCGTCGTGTCCTACAAGAATCTCGCTCTCGCCATCCTCCCCGTCGATGCGCAGGGCCATGTCACTCTGGTCGGGCAGCACCGCTTTCCGCTGGACGTCTATAGCTGGGAAATCCCCGAAGGCGGCGGCCGCAAGGACGGGGCGCCGCTCGATTGCGCACGGCGCGAGCTGAAGGAAGAGACCGGGCTGAGTGCGGCACACTGGCAGGAAATCCTGCGCATGGACCTGTCCAACTCGATTTCGGACGAACAGGCCGTCGGCTTTCTGGCGACCGGCCTGACACCGGGCGAGCCCGATCCGGAGGGGACCGAAGTCCTCTCGATACGCGCCATACATTTTCGTGATGCGCTGGACGAGGCGATGTCTGGCAGAATAACGGACGCATTGACGGTGGCGATGCTGTTGCGGGCATACTACATGGCCCGGGAAGGCATGCTGGACGAGTCGCTCGCTACCGCCATGCTGACGCGATAGCGGCGAGGAGATGACCATGTCGGTTGGAAGTGCCAAGAAAACCGTGGAAGCCCGTACAGGGGTCGAATCCGTCTGGGCGCGACTGCGCGTCGAAGCGGCCTCGGCCGCGGCGGAAGAACCGATCCTTGCCAGCTTTCTCAATGCGGCAATCCTGCGTCACGACAATTTCGGCGATGCGCTCGCCTATCGTATCGCGGCCAAGATGGCCGACGCCCAGCTCGACGCCATGCTGGCGCGAGACGTAGCCGAAGAGGCGATCGCCGGCGATCCGGGCATTGTCGAGATGGCGGCCTCCGACATGATCGCCTTCGACGAGCGCGACCCGGCCTGTCTGAGCCTTCTCCAGCCCTTCCTCTACTTCAAGGGATTCCATGCTCTGCAGTCGCATCGCGTGGCCCATTGGCTATGGGGCCAGGGCCGCCAGACGCTGGCCTTTCATCTCCAGAGCCGGGTCGCCGAGCGCTTCGGTCTGGATATCCACCCGGCCGCCCGCATCGGCCATGGCGTGATGATCGACCATGCCACGTCGGTGGTGATCGGCGAGACGGCCGTTGTGGGCGATGATTGCTCGCTGCTGCACGAGGTCACGCTCGGTGGTACCGGCGCGGCCCATGAGGACCGTCACCCGAAGGTCGGGCGCGGCGTTCTGATCGGAGCGGGTGCGCGCGTGCTCGGCAATATCGAGGTGGGCGACGGCGCCCGCATCGCTGCCGGTTCCGTTGTGCTCAAGCCCGTGCCGGCCGGCTGTACCGTCGCCGGCGTTCCGGCCAAGGTAGTCGGAAATTGCTGCGACGAGCCGGCCAAGTCCATGGATCAGAGTCTTCCGAGCGACGCCGGATAAGGGCGTGCATCCTCGCTTTCCGCTGCTTTGCCGGGCGCATGAACGCAGGCCTCAGGCTGGACGCAACCCCCGTGCATGGGGTTAGTTAGCGCCGACTTCGAATCCCCGACCGGAGAATTGCCCGTGAACAAGAACATGACCCCGCTCGAAGCGGCCAAGCTGCAGATGTTCCTGCAGACCAAGCTCAACCCCGAACTGGTCGTGCAGCTGCGCAATCGCCCGGACGAGTGCGCCGAAATCCATATCGGCGACGAATGCCTCGGCGTGGTGTCGAAAATCATCGATGAGGGCGAAACGTCCTACTCCTTCGAAATCACCATCCTGGACATCGACCTGGAAGAACTTTGAGCCTCGAGACATCTCCCGTTCTCGACGTCCGGTCGGTCGCCAAGACCTATCCGGGCGGCGTCGAGGCCGTTCAGGAGGTGTCTTTCCAGGTCGGCGCCGGTGCGCTGCTGTGCCTGGTCGGCGAGTCCGGCTGCGGCAAGACGACAGTCCTGAAAATGATCAACCGCCTGGAGGATGCTTCGGGCGGTTCGATTTTTTACGAGGGCGAGGACATTGCCGGGCTCGATCCGGTGGAGCTGCGCCGCCGTATCGGCTGGGTGATGCAGGGCGACGGTCTCTTCCCGCACATGACGGTGCGCGAGAACGTGGCCGTTCTGCCGGGGGTGCTCGGCTGGGATGCGGCGCGCACCGAGCTGCGCGTACGCGAATTGCTCGATCTCGTTCGCCTCGACCCTTCGGAATTCGGCGAGCGCTATCCCGGCGAACTGTCCGGCGGCCAGCGTCAGCGTGTCGGTTTCGCACGGGCCCTTGCCGGTGAGCCCGACCTGGTCCTGATGGACGAGCCTTTCAGCGCGCTCGACCCGGTTACCCGCGACGGTCTGCAACAGGATTTCAAATCCCTCCAGGCCGAACTGGGCTTCGCCGCCGTCATGGTCACGCACGACATGGCCGAGGCGCTGATCATGGGGGATGTGATCGCGGTGATGCAGGCCGGGCGACTGCTCCAGTGCGGTCCGCCTTCCGAGCTCGTCGCATCGCCGGCGGACCCTTACGTCTCGCAATTGCTCGATACGCCGCGCCGTCAGGTCCGCGCCATTGCGGAGCTCGAGGCATGAATGCGAATCTCGCCGAGCGCTGGGCCGAGCTGCCGCATCTCCTTTCGGGGCATGTCCTTCTGTCGCTGAGCGCGATCGCGGTTGGCGTCCTGATCAGCGTTCCGCTCGGTATCCACGCCGCCTACCGCCCGCGACTGGCGGCGGCAGCGCTGAATGTCGCCAGCGTCGTGCAGACCATCCCCGGCCTGGCTCTGCTGGCCCTGATGGTGCCGCTGCTCGGCGGAACCATCGGCTATGTGCCGGCTTTTGCGGCGCTGATGCTCTACTCGGTTCTGCCGATCCTGCGTAACACCATCGTCGGATTGCAGGGGATCGAACCGGCGCTGCGCGAGGCCGCGCGCGGCATTGGCATGACCGACGCGGAACGTCTGCGCCAGGTCGAATTGCCGCTCGCCCTGCCGGTCATCGTGGCCGGGCTTCGCACCTCGGTGGTCTGGGTGGTCGGGGCAGCGACGCTGGCCACGCCTGTCGGCGCCTCCAGTCTGGGCAATTATATTTTCGCGGGCCTGCAGACCCGCAACTGGCTGTCGGTGGTCTTCGGCTGCCTCTTCGCGGCCGGCCTCGCCATCCTGCTCGACCAGATGATCCGCCTGCTCGAGATCGCGGCGCGCGACCGGCGGCGCGGGCTTGCCATGGGCGTGGGGGCGGCCCTCGCGCTCGTGATCACGGCCTCGGTTGCGCCGCGCTTCATCCATCCGGCCGATCCGGCCGCGGCGGCGCGCGAGGCGGCGGCCCGCGAGAGCGGCAGCGGTCTCGCCGGCGAGACGGTCGTGGTGGGCTCCAAGGCCTTTACCGAGCAATACATCCTGGCCGAGCTGATGCAGGCCCGGCTGGAAGCGGCGGGCGCCCGCGTCGAGCGCCGCGAGAATCTCGGTTCCACGATCGTTTTCGATGCGGTCCGCTCGGGCGAGATCGACGTCTATGTCGACTATACCGGAACCATCTGGGCCACGGTCATGGACCGGCCCGAGCCCATCCAGCGCCATGTCATGTTCGCCGAGATGACGGGCTGGCTCTACGAGCAGTACGGCATCGTCACGCTGGGCCGGCTCGGTTTCGAAAACGCCTACGGCTTCGCGATGACCCGGGAACAGGCCGCGGAACTCGGTGTGACCAGCCTTGCCGACCTCGCGCCTCTGGCCGACCGCATGAGCGTGGGCGGCGATGCGGAGCTGTTCAGTCGCGCGGAATGGGTCGCGACGCGGGAGGCCTACGGGCTCGGCGGCATGTCCACGCGGGCGATGGATCCGGCTTTCATGTACGACGCCGTCCGCAACGGTCAGGTCGACATGATCAGCGCCTATACGACCGACGGCCGGATCGCCGCCTTCGACCTGCTCGTGCTGGATGATCCGCGTGCGGCGCTGCCGCCCTACGACGCCATTATCCTGCTCTCGCCCGAAGCGGCCCGCCGGCCCGGACTCGCCGACGCGCTCGACGGGCTGATCGGCGCGATCGACGACACGCTGATGCGCGAAGCCAATCGCCGGGTGGACCTGGAACGCCAGACGTCGGCCCAGGCCGCAACCTGGCTCGATGCGGCGCTTGGCGGAGACGGAGCGGAGACGGGAGCAGAGCCATGAGCGGTTTCGTCGGTCGTGGCCGATTGCAGGACGCCGAATGGCTGATGCGCGCCTGCATGATTCTCAACCGGGACCTGCCGCGCGGCGCGGAGCCCTATACCGAGGACACCGAACTCAACCGGGTCTATGCCCAGCAGGTTGCCGAATTCGAAGGCCTGCTCGAGAAGATCGATCCGGAGGGCGATATCGACCGGGACATCTTCCCGGCGCTTGCCTTCTTCACGGCGTCGGAGAACTGGCCCTTCGATATCCTGATCGCCTGTATCGCCGCGCTGTTCGTCTGGCTCTTCCTGCCCGACTGGTACGGCGTGGGTCATTATCTCGCCTATCTTCTGATCGCCGGCTTCGTTGCGATCCAGTATCTGCGCGCACGCCGGCGCGAGGAGCGGGCGCGGGCTGAGGTGCGGCGCCTCGGCCTCAATCCGGACGACCGTCACCGGCTGACGCTGCGCGTGCTGGTGAGATACCGCCGCAAGCCCGCGCCCCTGCACTCCGTGACGCTGCACTAGGGCTTCGCTCTGCCCCTCATCCCGAAATCTTGTATTCTTCTGCCACCGCCCATGCCGCTCAGGCCGGGCCGAGGGACAGGAGGTGTTTCATGATCGTCCAGTTCGTACAGTTCGAGAGCACGCTCTCCGAAGACGAGGTCATGTCGGTGGCCGAGGAAAGGGCGGCGGATTTCCGGGCGCTGCCGGGCCTGGTCCAGAAATTCTATCTCAAGCTGGATCGGCCCGGTCATTATGGCGGCTTCTATATCTGGGAGAGCGCCGAGGCGATGCAGGCCTTCCGCGAGAGCGATCTCGCCAGGACCATTCCCGGTTCCTACAAGGTCGTCAGCCCGCCGGAGGTGAACGTGCACCAGCTGCTGTTCGCCCTGCGCGAGGAAGGCGTCTTCGCGCGGGACGCAGAGCCGGCGCAATAGGCACGCCTCAAAAGAAACGGCGCGGAACCGGCCGGTCCCGCGCCGCGTCGTAACGCAGTGTGGATTGTATTTGTCTGTTTGCCGCTCCCCGGCGGACGTCAGGCGGTCAGAGCACCGTCAGCATGCTCGCCACGAGCGGGTGGCGCACGATGTCCTTCGCTTCCAGCCGGCAGACGCCGACATCCTCGAGCTCGTCCATCTTGTCCGCGATCCCGGCCAGGCCCGACATTTCCGGCAGGAGGTCGGACTGGTGCGGGTCGCCGGTGACCACCATGGTCGAGTTCCAGCCCAGGCGCGTGAGCAGCATTTTCAGCTGGCCGTAAGTGCAATTCTGGGCCTCGTCGACGACGACGAAGGCATTGTTGAGGGTGCGGCCGCGCATATAGCCGATCGGCGCGATCTCGATCAGGCCTTCCGCCATCAGGGCTTTCAGCTTTTTCGGGCTCAGCCGGTCGGCGAGGGCGTCATAGAGGGGGCGCAGATAGGGGGCGAGCTTCTCCTCCATGGCGCCGGGCAGGAAGCCGATCGATTCGCCGGCCTCGACGGCGGGGCGCGAGAGGACGATGCGGCTCACCGATCCTGATTCGAGCGCCTCGACACCCTTGGCGACGGCGAGAAAGGTCTTGCCCGTGCCGGCCGGGCCGAGTGCCAGGACGAGATTGTACGCGTCGATGGCCTTCATCAGCTTGGACTGGCCTTCCGAGCGCGGTTTCACATTCTTGGTGAAACGCTGATCGCGCATCGGCTCCTTCTCGTCAGGGCTCCAGCTCGTGCCCGGGAAGAGCGCCCGGACCTTGCTCTGTTCGTCGTTATAGTGGCTGGCATTGAATTCGCCGGCGCGCTGGCGACGCTTGACGTTACGCTTACCCATGGCAGGGACCTCCACACATGAAAAACCCCTCGGCCGAGGGCAGAGGGGCAAGAACGCGTTGAAA
Organism: Maricaulis sp. B-26; assembly: GCF_056857855.1. Taxonomy (NCBI): domain Bacteria; kingdom Pseudomonadati; phylum Pseudomonadota; class Alphaproteobacteria; order Maricaulales; family Maricaulaceae; genus Maricaulis; species Maricaulis sp. B-26. The sequence goes on along the minus strand of NZ_JBSXNX010000027.1, from coordinate 5,185 downwards.
TGAAGCCGGGAAGGCGGACTCGAAAGGCAGGGGGCGCGAAGCGCCTGATCCTGGCGGGCTGGGTCGCAGAGCGGTCATGCCGTCTACCCTTTTGCCTCCCTTGGCGTTGCCGAAACGAAACGGGAATTGCTCTCGAATCGCGGTTACAGTCTGAGTGTACCGCGATGAAGAAGGTCTAAACGAGCGCGTCGCGAATAATTCACGAAAATAAAAGTGGAGACGGAAATGGCTTTGTATGCATTGGGCGATTCGGTGCCCCAAACGCCGGGCGAGGGCGAATTCTGGGTCGCACCCGATGCGAGCGTGATCGGCCGCGTGACGCTGGGGAAGGATGCCAGCATCTGGTACGGTGCCGTGCTGCGCGGGGACAATGACCCGATCACGATCGGCGAAGCCACGAACATCCAGGACAATTCCGTGCTCCACACCGATGAGGGCGTGCCGCTGACGCTGGGCAAGGGTGTCACGGTGGGACACCAGGTCATGCTGCACGGCTGCACGATCGGCGATTATTCCCTGGTCGGCATCGGCGCGACGATTCTCAACGGCGCGAAGATCGGGAAGAACTGCATCATCGGCGCGCATGCGCTGATCACCGAGGGCAAGGAGATCCCGGACAATTCGCTCGTCGTCGGCTCGCCGGGAAAGGTCATCCGCACGCTCGACGAGGACACCGCGAAAATGCTGCGCTGGTCGGCCGATCATTATGTCGCCAACTGGAAAAAGCACAGCACGCAGCTCCGGCGTATCGACTAGACACACCTTGCGACGGCAGAGTCAAAAGCGCCCATCGGCCGTCCGGCTCGATGGGCGCTTTCGTGTTCGCATCCGGGGCAGGACGGGTTAGTGCGCCCGGCTCCACAGTTCGCGGATATTCTGGTCGGCTTCGCGGCCCAGATTGAACCAGGCGGCGCGATCGTGCGACGCGTCGATCACCAGGAGCTTGTCGTCGCGGCCGAGAATATGGCTGAGCTCGTTGCGCAGCACGGCCGAGGTGGTCGGGCCGCGCAGCAGGAAGACGCCGCCGGTGACCTGTTCCACATCGCCATAGCTGTCCAGGGCGCTGCGGAATTCCGTGCCATTCTCGGACTCGATCTCAGCAACGACCACGAAATTGGCCGGGCGGGCTCCCGGAGTGACACGCTTTTCGGCGGCCGGCTTGGGTTCGCTTTCCACGAACCAGGACTTGAAGTCCTCGATATCGGACGCCTGGGTGAACGCCCCGTCGCGCTCGGCACTGACGTGCGAGTGCGCGGCGATACGGCCCTCACCCACGAAGGCGCGCATCTGCTGAGGCGTATAGGGGCCGTAGACACGGCCTTCGACTTTTACAAACCAGGACATTGCGATTCCGTCATCGCGAGGCATATCGGGTCTCTTTCGTAATCTGACAAGACTGGTCTAGGCACCGGTTACGGCAAGAATCAGGCCAGTCGGGCGAATCGCCGGTTGTCGCTGTGAATTACGATCGGGACTCGATTATGCGGCTTCAGGGTCGTTAGCGTTGCGTTCCGGCGGATCGAACACGACCGCGAACCCATTGTCCAGAATCCGCGCCACACGTCCTGACATTTCTCCGACACGGAGCATCTCGCCGACTCGCGGCCTTTCGAGGCATTCGAAGGCTGCGCCGGTGACGGAAACGTCGACAACATTGGCCTGGATGACCACGCCGTCCTCCAGAATGATTCGGGCGCGGCCCCGGCCGGGCTTGCGCGGCGCGATACGGTCCTCTTCGAGGCCCAGGCGTTCCTTGTTGAAACGCCAGGTGATGGCGTCGGCCAGCTTGTCCCGCTTGCGCTGGGGGGCGTGGAAGCGGACGGAGAACTCGCCGTCGCGGCTACGCACCACGCGCCCCTCAATCCGTCCCAGGCTGGGAATCATCAAAACGATGCGGCCGTCTCGCGGCGGCAGTCTGCGCGACTGGATGCGGGCGCCGCCCGGCGATACGTCGACGACGAGACAGGCGTGCTCGCCCATATCCTCGGACCAGTACCGCCCATGCAATTGCAGGGGCAGACGGGCATGTCGCCGCCGTTCCTGGGAACCGCGTGCCGCGATCTTGATCTTGCGCCGGTCCAGCCGACCTGCCGGTTCTTGATGCATTGCATCGGCCTCCTGGTCGCTGGAAGCCTAGGCGGGACCGGTTAAGACTTGTTTGCCATTACTGGTCGTTTGCCACCCTTAGCGGGGTGTGCGGCTGGCGCGCCGGGACAATGGGAAAGGCGTGGCCCGGATCGGCCGGCGGATGGATCTCGCGCAGGCTGGTCCGCACGACCGGCCGTCCCCGGAAACCGGAAGCATCGTCGAGCGGCTGGAAGAGGCCCAGCGTCCGGTCCACCGTGCCGTTCGGACCGCGCAGGGGCAGGAAGGAGATCTCGACGGGCAGCTGGTGCATGTCCATGGTCGAGGCGCGCGCGATCAGCGAGGCCGGCGATGTCCCGGTTATGGACGCTTCCAGTACGGCCTGGACATGCGTGCGATCATGGCCGCGCCAGAGCGAGAGGAAGTTCTGGTCCCGGAACTCGCGCTGGTAGAGTTCGCACAGATGCGTACCCGCGAGGCGGAAAGTGTGGTGCTGCGGATCGGCACGCCAGAGAATGAAGACATAGCCCAGCAGCTCGGCGATATCCTGCGGTTCGATATCGGCACGGTGCGGCGCGGCTCCGCCATTGCGGCGGGTCTGCCAGTAGGCGTGCAGCGCTCGTGATTGCGCGTGGCGCATTCCAGTCTCCATTACTCATACATACCGGGCTGCCCCCGGATCGGTCGCGGCACGGGTTTCAAGTTCGGGGCCATACCCTTTTGTGGAGAAAAGACTTTTTCGCGCTTCCCCGGCTGGGGGAATTCCATCCACTGATGATGCGAAACGCAAAAGCGGCCCACCCCTTGCAAAGCGACGGTCAGGTTCAAGGGAGCAAGCCCATGCGCGTTTCAGCACGGCACGCCTTTATGATCACTGCGAGCACCGCGCTCGCCCTATTCGTCACGCCCGCCGCGACGCAAGCCTTTGCCGGCGGCGGTGGAGACGGTTGCTGCACGCCGCCGCCTCCGCCGAGCTGCTGCACGCATGGCGGCGGTCACACGGTGAACGTCCCGAACGTCAATATTCATGGCGGCAATATCAATGTCGGCGTGAACGTCTCGACGCGGGTCAATGTGAACACGAACGTCAACGTCAACACGGCGGTCAATGCCCGCGCCAATGCGGCGGCGTCGGCCAATGCGGGCGCCGGCGCGGTGACCTTTATCGGCGGCGGCAGCTATACCCCGATCACCACACCGCCGGCCGGCACCGCCATCACGGGCCTCAATGTCGTGGGGACCGAAGAGAGCGAGTGGGAACTGGTCGAGGAAGAGCGCACCCGCATCGTCGAGGAATGGCGCGTCGTGCGCGCCGTCTGCGTGGACGATAACGGCACACCGCACCCGGCCTCCCGCGTCGATGACGACGAGCGCGTCGGTGCGACCTATGACGGCGAGATCTTCCGCTGCATGGCCGGCACGGCGATGCAGACCACGATCGGCTGGCAGCGCGACGGCGAGACCGTCTGGACCGAAGCGCCCACCATCATGTGCCGCAAGGGCGAGGCCCTGCGCCACGCGCCGGGCGGCCGTCTCTACTGCGAGACCCAGGAGCCGCGCCGCAATTGCAACGAACGCTCGCTCCTGCGCCGTCACGGCCCGGGCGTGAAAATGGTCTTCATGCGCCGCGAGGAAACCTACATGGAACAGGTCCGCCGCGAGAGCCACAGCGAACGCCGCGAACGCGTCTCCATGACGCTCATGCTCGACGGCGGCGTCGGCGGCTATCGCTGACCGCAGACTCACTTCATCCACTCACATGCCACTCAACGGCATGACTGCCCCGGTTCCCTCAGGACCGGGGTTTTTTTGTTTGGGGGGAGAGGCTCAACCAGTTAGTCTCTAATTCCGGACTTGATGGATAATCGGAGGCATTTTTTCATCCAGCGCTACCAGTACTTCTGGGCGTGCCAATGTGCGAAACTCCTCATGGACAATCCGTAGAGCTGTCAGCAATTCATCAGTCGGCCAGCCTTTTCCATGAGAAGCTTTCTGGCCGCGGTCGAGGGTCAAGTGCGAAACTTGTTTGTTCGCTCTGCCTGCGGCGTCGCTGAGCACTTGGAGGCTATTGAGCGTGGACCTGTTATGGGGCCATGTTGTCTCCGGTTTACAGAACTGTACCGCGCGGAGATCATCATCTTTTCCACCCTCACTATAGAAGTAAAACTCTATGAGATTTCGGGTGTGCAACGCCAAGCTTTCGACGAGGGCGTTCTTGACGTCGCCGTGTTGAAATTTGCTAAGTCTCGCGGCTACCGCTTCGAGCATGGAAATTTCGTAGACTAAATGCTCAATCGCGTGAGGTAGGTCGATTTCTTCAAAGTGTTTGAGCACCATACGCCCTCCACGATTGATTTGACTTCGCCGCAGATCACTACATACCCCAATATCACTCGCCCTCGTCGTTTCTTTCTCTGTTCAGAATGTCTCCGCTGGGTCCATGCGGCGGCATCTTGGCAAGAGATGAATGGGGAAGTGCGCGCCGGAGCGCCAACGAGCTCCAATTTCCCCGGCCTTGTGCCGGGGTTTCGGTGACGGGGGCGAGTGAAACTCGCTGACGCTTCCGAGGCCCCGGAACAGGTCCGGGGGAATTGAGTTTGATCATTTCAAGCTGTTATCCCGGCCGGATAGCCCGCGCAGGCGGACTGTAGAGCCGGGACCTATAAACGCGGGATCTAGACGAAAGCGGACTGGCTATCCACGCCGCGCCTGCTTCCGGCCAGCACCGGGCGTATGGGTCCCGGATCTCCGCCCGGCTCGGGGCCGGGCATGCGTCCGGGATGACAAGTCTGCGTGTTCTGAAACACCAACTTATCCCCACCCTCCAACTCTCCCGCATACTCACCCCCGTTCTCGCACCGCTCGAGGCCCGGCCTGGTTCGCCGGGGGTGTGGGGAGGACGGAGCTTGCCCGCTCCGGTCGGGTTGACCACGACCGGATCCGGTGAGGCCATCGGTTCGGAGAGGCAGCAAAAGCGCTGACTGTCTGTCCAGACCGGTTTCGAGAGGGAGCCCGTGAGGGCTCCGGTAAATCTCCGTGTGCAGGATGTCCCTGATGTCACTCACACTTACAGCAACACTCCGGCATCAGCCGGCATCCT